>JAEUTU010000034.1 GCA_016786925.1 Bacteroidia bacterium | reverse complement strand
GGCAATTACCTTCGCTCCTCTGTCATGTCCGTCAAGACCAACTTTGGCAACTAAAACTCTTATAGGTCTGTTCATATATTCGATTCAAATTGTTGGTTACGAATATACAAAAAATACAGCTTTTGACGATTAAAAAATTAGATGCTATTCCTCCTTTTTGTAGCAAGGAAGAGAAACAAAAAAGGTGGTGCCTTTATTGAGTTCTGTTTCGAAGTGGATCTTGCCTCCAAAGCTTTCTATGATGCTCTTAACCATAGCTAATCCAAGGCCCATACCTCCGGTTTTGGTAGTGAAGTTAGGCATGAATATTTTATCGATCACATCATCCGGAATGCCGGATCCATTGTCTTTTATACTGATCAGATAATTCTCATTTTCTTTTTGGAGAAGAATGTTTATCCGCCCTTTTTCTCCTTCTGCAATGGCTTGTGTTGCATTTTTAATAAGGTTGTTGAACACGCGCAAAAGCTGTTCTTTATCAGCCATTACACAAGCATTTTCATCGGTTTGATTCTCGAAAATGATCTCTGCATCACTTGCATTGTCAAACAAATGAACAGTATTTGCAATAACTTCAGGGATGTTGATACAAACCAAATTTGCTTTTGGCATTTTTGCAAAGTTGGAGAATTCTGTTGCTATGCTTGATAAGGTGTCGATTTGTTCAATGATGTTCTGTGTTAATCGCTCCATCTTCTGATCCATATCGGGCGCATCATCTTTGTATGCTCTTTGTAAGTGTTGTACACTCAACTTCATTGGCGTAAGTGGATTTTTGATCTCATGTGCTACTTGCTTTGCCATTTCCCTCCAGGCACTTTCTCTTTCGCTTCTTGCAAGTAACTCGGCACTTCGCGACAATTCTGCGATCATACGATTGTACTCACTTACCAGATTCCCGATCTCATCTTTTTCATGCCATGCGATGGGTTCGTTTGTTTTTCCAAGTTTGATATTACTCAATTTGTCCTGGATCAACTTCAATGGTTTTGTTACATAATTGGAAATAAGGATAGCAGTAATAATCGACAAGGCGAAGAGCAAAACATAGATATTGATCAGCGCCACCAAAAAGCCCGAGATCTCTTTTTCCAGTTCGCTTTGTTTAGCAAAATAAGGGATGTTTAAATAGGCCAAAGCCTTTCCTTCTTTGTTTTTAAAGGGAATGTAGGAGGATAGATATTTGAGTTTTCCGATCCGTTCATCGTGAATGAACTCCGTTTTTTTAGCAATCGCAATTTGTGTGTATGCTTCCGGATTCATTTTTTTGGAGGTTAAGCCTTCGTCAAAAACTTTGTTTCGCGATGAGGCATAGAGATTTCCTTTTGTGTCATACACGTTGATATCTGTAAAGAAAACAGAAGATATCTTTTTTAAGACAAAACTGGTGTACTCTGTAAAATCAGGTGTTATAGCGGTTTCATTTTCAAATTTTGACTCCAATTCCATCAAAACAGAATGTGTTTTTTCACTGATACTTTCTCTGTTCTTCGTTTCAAATTGTTGTTGAATATAGTAGATGGTTCCACCTCCAAAAAGAGCGAGTGATATTAAAACGATTAGCACCAGCAAAGCTTGTATTCTATTTTTAAAACTAATGTTCTCGATGATCTTGCCTAAAACCAGCTGACGAATGAATAGGATCGTTAACAATAGTAAACTAAAAAAAGTGAAGAGATAAGAGAATGTGGTTGCCTTCTCAATTGTTCCTCCATATCGTTTGCTTAACACAATTTTAGTGCTGGTATCGGGTGTGTACACCAAGTGTTTGTAGCCATCTTTAATGATGACCTCAAAGATCTCGCTTGTGTTTTGGAAATCGGCAGGCGTGTAGTTATAGGATAATTTACCATATTGATTGATCAATACATTGTTCTTGTATTTGGCGTAGGCATAGTTGTTAATGTCTTTTGTCAGTCCAATGTTTTGATCCAATAATAATTCCGGAAATCCGATCTCATCGGAATTAAATTTGGCATCTAACTCCAAATAAAGCGTTCCAAATTTGGTGTTCTGTTTTAACGAACGCCACATGTTGACCTTTGCAATGTAATTGATCTTACCGGAGGTATTGTTGATGAAAAAAAGGTTTTCGTTCAATGTTTTAACGCCTTTGCTGTTGATCAACTCATCGAAGTAAAGATTATTGTCGAAATGTGGTATGGGTGATTTGATCGTAGGGACACACATACTGTCGAATAAGGCGATCTTAACATCGTATTTATCCCAAAAGCCACTGAAATATTGCTGTTGAATACGTTTTTCAAATTCGGAAAGTTGTTTATCTGTTCCGGAAATATAGGAGCTAAGGACAGAGTCTTTAACGATCTTTTTCTCAATATCCGAAAACAACATTTCTGCTACCGGATCCTGTTCTGCCGCAAGCTTTTCAGCTTCTATCTTTTGGCTCTCTATTTCTTTGATGTCGCTATGTTTGATAAATACATGCACAGTATAAATAGAGAATAGGAATACCAGAAAAACAACGATTGAAAAAGTAAATTGTTTCTGTTTAAAGAGAAACAAGATCAATATTAAAAACAAAGGCCATAAAATGACGATCAGATCTAATATTCCTAAAAGGTGCGATATAACAATGTGTATAGCTGCAGCCAAACCAAGAATAATAACAGGAGTTTGAGCATTGACTGTTATTCTTTTGATCATTTGAACAAACTTGTGCGTAAAAAGGAAATACACAAATAGTAAAAGAGAAACAATAACAAGCGCTACTAATGAATACCAGTTGAGGCTAAACAGATTATTGATAGTAAATGGAATGTTTGAGTTTTTGATCAACCCCACCAGCAATTCATTGATGATCCAACTAAACCAGAAGAAGCCTAATGAAAGACCAAAAATGAGGATCGTTTTTCTTTTGATGCCATCGATGAACTGTTCTGCGTTGAAGCTATCATAAGCATAAAAGGTGAGATGAAACAGCAATAATGCATTGATAAGCAAATCACCCAGAGATGTTAACCAAATGGAGTTCGCATCAGCAAAAATGGTTGGACTGAATAACTCGATCGAATAGAAGCTGTGCGGAATAGCCAGTTTGATAGACACATAGCGGAGGATCACGATCGTGCTGATATATGCAATAACACTCAAACGTTTACCAATCTTTTGTTCAAGCACCAAAGATGCTTTTTGAAGAAAAATAAGCAACATGATTATACCCACGAAGCTTAACAAAATAGATAGGTAGGTAGAGCCCGATACTTTGTTGTTGGCCGGGTTTAACATCAATGAAAACAAATAGTTATCATTCATGTTGCGAATATCGATGGCCTCTTTTACAGGATCGGTATAGAGTTTTGTTTCTGCAGGAAGTGTAAAATCTTTTTGAAACTCATTATTCAGGTAGTTGTTCTGATAGGGGAATTCGTTCTTGATGAGTACTAAACCAACAATGGTTTTGGTGGTGTTGGCATTGGTGTGCGGACGCATCACTTCAAACCAACCGTTCTTCAGTTTAACAATCCGTGTGTCCAGACAAACCTCCCGGATCCAGTTTTCAACAGCAATGGAATTGTCGCTCCAGAATTTCAAAGTATCATTCTCATAGATCAAAAGCGCGAGGCCTTCCTCATTGAGCAGGTTTTTATAAGCAGCATTATAATTTGAGAATAGTGCTTCATAACTTTGTGTTTCCGCTGCTTTGGCCAACAGCAGCATTTCTTCGTTCAGTCGTGTTTCTTTTTGATGAAGCGTTGTTTCGAAATCACTTAGAGTCAGGGTTTTTTCACCTGTATCTTTTGTAAAAAAAAGCTGCGCCAATCCAAAGAAGAGGATGGATAAAAGGAGAAAAGAAAGTTTATTTTTAAAAATCTTTTTCAAGCGTTGCTTTTTCTTTATTTTTACTACGTAAGCAAAAGTACGGTTTTTATTATTTTCGGTCTTTAAAGCCTCATAAATCATACCAGTTATTATGAATAAACAAGCATCAAAATCACAAACAAAAGCGGCATTTTGGGAAAATTTGTCTTTTGATTCTTTCAAGCTTCAGGCGCTTATCCTCATTTTCATTGGTTTCTTCATCTATGGCAATTCTTTTAAAAACGAATATGCATTGGATGATGGCATAGTGATCATTAAGAATGAATATGTTCAGCAAGGTCTAAGAGGGATACCTAAAATTTTAAAGACCGATTCTTACGATAGTTTTTATAAGCAAATGAATGCCAAACAACAATT
Organism: Bacteroidia bacterium; assembly: GCA_016786925.1. Taxonomy (GTDB): domain Bacteria; phylum Bacteroidota; class Bacteroidia; order 2-12-FULL-35-15; family 2-12-FULL-35-15; genus 2-12-FULL-35-15. The sequence continues at coordinate 13,128 of JAEUTU010000034.1, read as the reverse complement.
GTCTGGAGGTCGTTACCGCCCTCTGTCGGTGGTAACATTTGCTATGGAAGAACAATTCTTTGGCAATGGTGATAAAGAATCGCCATCCGAAACGGTAACAGTGGTTCGCCATATGTTGAATGTGACTTTCTACATTCTTTCAGTGATCATTTTGCTTCAGTTTTTACGAACATATATCTTTAAAGAAAATACGATCATTCCTTTTCTAACGTGCCTGATCTTTCTTATTCATCCATTGCATACAGAGGTGGTTGCCAATATCAAGAGTCGTGATGAGATCCTTTCTTTTTTATTCATCATACTCACATTCATGAAAGCGCTTCAATACCAGGAATCGAAACAGACAAAATACCTTGTGTGGTCTCTGGTGTTTTATTTCCTGGCTTTATTGTCAAAAGAATATGCCATTACACTATTGGTTCTTTTGCCTTTATTGTTTTATGTTTTGTTGAAAGATACGTTCATGGGATCGATCAAAAAGACTGTTCCGTTTATTATTGTGGCAGTGGTTTATTTGTTGATCCGTTTTTCTATTGTGGGCGTTGGTAGCACGCAAGAGAACACCGATGTGTTGAACAATCCTTACATGTTTGCTAGTCCAACCGAAAAGTTGGCAACGAAGATAGAAGTGCTGAATCACTATTTAAAGTTGATGTTCTATCCTTATCCGCTATCCAGCGATTATTCATATAGCACCATTCCATATACGAATTTCGCTGATCCAAAAGTGTGGTTCTCTATTGGGTTAACATTGCTAATGGTTCTTTTAACACTCTATTTTTTTAAAAAACGCAATATACTTTCATTCGCTTTAGCTTTCTATTTATTGCACTTGTTTATGATCTCCAATTTGGTAATGGATATTGGCGCAACCATGGGCGAGCGTTTGGTATATCATTCTTCATTTGGTTTTGCCTTCGTGATCGCAGTGTTATTTGATCTGCTCACAAAAGCAATGAATACGAAATCTAAGCAGACGGCTTTGATCGTTTTTGGGGTATTGATCACTTTGCCTTGTGCATCCATTGTTATGGAGCGTAACGATGCCTGGACCAATGATAAAAAACTTTTTACTACCGATGCCTGGACGGTTCCAAATAGCGCTTTGGTAAATGGAAATGCCGGAAAGGCATATGTCGATCTTTCGGAGATGGAAGCCAATAAATCCATGGAGAAAGAGTTGCTGGGAAAAGCATTATTGCATCTGCATCGCTCTGTTAAGATACACGATAAATATGTGAACGGCTATTTGAATTTGGGTGTTGTATATTTCAAGCTCAATAATTATGTAAAAGCAGAGGAATATTGGCGCATCGCTCAAAAGATCTATCCGAATAATCCATTCTTAAAGAGAAACTTTGGAGTGTTGGCAACAACCTATTTCAATGATGCTATGAAAATAGGAGCAAAGGATGTGAGCAAAGCGATCAGCGGTTTAGAAAAAGCGTGCGAACTGGATCCCGGCAATGTGGAATACTGGTATAATTTGGGCGGAGCAAGCTTTACGATCAAAGATTACGAGAAGGCGAGAAACGCCTGGACACGGACACTTCAATTAAAGCCCGACCACTTACAAGCACAGCAGGGAATGAGTGCTATTCCAAAAGAGTAAGATTTTACTTTTTTCGGTTTTTATGTTTTGATGAGTTGTTTCAACTTTGCGACATCAAACCACATTTATTTATCTATTTATGAAAAAAATTATTTTATTCTTTGCAGCAGCCATTATCGGCTTTTCAGCACAAGCACAATCCTTCAAATTCGGAACAATTACAGCCGACCTGGGAACAGGTTTCGGGATCTATGGTATCCGTGCGTATTCACCGATCAATAAAGAGGAACATTCCGGAATTGGAATTGTTGGAACACTTCCATCGTTCAATGCAGAGTTTGGTCTTACTAAGTTTTTAGGAGTGGGTGGTCGCTTTAGAAGAGGAACCTATGGAAAAAGCGGAACCAATGTGTTGCGCGGGAACGATATAGTTGGTCGTGTAAATTTCCATTTAGCAAATAAGAGCGATAAGTTCGATCTTGTTATTGGAGCCGGATACGGCATGAGTTCATTTGGTGGCGACATCAGTGATACCGAATATATCCGCACAAAAGGAACAGTGTTGAACATTCATGTTTCGCCTCATCTTTATTTTGGCAAATATGTTGGAATGTTCTTAAGTTTAGGATACAACAAACACATGCTCAACAATAACATTCAGATCAAAGACGAAACAGGAAAGCTTTGGTCCGAAGCCGATGGTGCTACCTGGAACATGGGCGGTGTATATTTTGAATTTGGCGTTGCAGGGAAGTTTGATCTGTTTAAGAAAAGCGAATAATAAAAAAATAAAGGCTTCTTAATTTTAAGAGGCCTTTATTTTTTGTTCGATCGCAGTGGTGGAAAATCCATCGAGAAATGTGATTGTTTTTACTTCTCCGCCATTTGCTTTCACTATATCAGAACCAACAATGTATTTTTTGTTGCTCTTGTTGGTTTCATTGGCATCATAATCCGCGCCCTTTACCAATACATCCGGTTGAATAAGGTCGATCAACTCTAAAGGGGTGTCTTCATCAAAAATGATCACACCACTTACAAAATTCAAGGACGCAATGATCATGGCGCGCGTTTGCTCATCTTGTAATGGACGGCTTGCTGATTTTCCTAAGCGTTTTACAGAAACATCGCTATTGATCCCCACAAATAATTTATGTCCAAGATCACTTGCTTTTGCCAGATAATCAACATGTCCACGGTGTACTAGATCAAAACAGCCGTTGGTAAACACCACTTTTTCTCCTTTGAATTTTGCTACTGCAACCGTTTTTACAATTGTGTCTTTTGTCTGGATCTTTGCCTGGATCACGTCCAATGCCGGCAATTTTTGATTAAAAGGAACCATATCTAAACAATTTTTTTGTTCTTATTCATGATAGGCAAAAGTATCAATGATACTAATCCTAAAACGAGTATCAATGCTATTTGTGATGACCAAACCGACCAGGCAAATGCAAAAGCACTTGTCTCGGATGCAAAATAAACCGTAGTTAAAATTTGGATCACAATGGCTTGATATACTCCTGTTCCGCCCGGAACAACTGCAATGGCAAGGCTACCAAAGAGGGTGATCACCATCGCCACAATAAAAGATAAATGCGAAAGATCCTCAAACGCGAAGAACACCACATACACTTGTAATACATACAAGAACCAGATCATTACGGTTTGAAACAAATAAAACCAAGGGTTCTTTACATTCTTAATACTCAATATTCCATCTTTTATTCCAGAGAAAAAAGCTTTTGCCTTTTCGGAGAATAAGCCTGCTATCTTTTTACGGAAGTAAATAAAGGCGATGATCACAATTAGCAGGATAGCGATCATAGCGATCAGCAGCACTTTCTTTTCCATCAGTTTATCCAGCTTTCCTAAAAATGGAGTAAAGATCATCTCATCGGCAATGCCATAGATCTTTTTAAATTCAAGGGCAAGCGTAAGGAAAAAAAGTACAAGTAAACAGATAATGTCTAACGCCCGTTCGGCTACTACAGAGCCAAATCCTTGTACAAATGGCACATTGGAATAACGGTTCAATACACCACAACGGGTGGCTTCACCAATGCGTGGAATTCCTAAATTGGCTAAATACCCCACCATCACAGAAAAGAACACATTCGCTGTACTTGGTTTGTGTCCCAAAGGCTCCAGCACGAGTTTCCAACGGGTTCCGCGTATAAAATGGCTGAGTCCGCTGATGACAAGAGATATGAAGATCCAGAAGTAATTGGATTGTTGGATAGCGGCTTTGATGCTATCCATTTCCTGCTGCGTTTTATCTTTGATCGCCAGCCAAACCAAAAAAACTCCCAATCCGAGAAAGAACAGGAGTTTTAATATGTTGCTTAGCTTCTTATTCAAGATTACTTCAGCGTATTTGTTTTTGTATCAGGGAAGATAACGGTAGGCTGATGCTTTTTCGCTGCTTCAAAGTCCATGGAGGCATAAGAAACGATAATGATCTCATGTCCTACCTTTACTTTTAATGAAGCAGGTCCATTCAAACAGATCACTTTTGAACCACGATCTCCTTTGATCACGTAAGTAGTAAAGCGCTCCCCATTATTATAATTGAAAATATCTACCTTCTCGTTCTCTATCAAGTTGGCAGCATCCATTAAGTCTTCGTCAATGGTTACCGAACCAATATAGTCCAAGTCGGCTTGTGTTACAGTAACACGATGTATCTTTGATTTTAATACTTCTATTTGCATAACGGCAGCAAAACTAACTAAATAAATTCAAATAGGAAGTAGTTTTTTAGACGAATGGGACTTAAAAAGGAGTGAAAAAAGGTAATTTTAACCCACCATGGTGCTCTTTTTCACACCTACCATTTCAACAGCAGTTGAAATAATGCTTTGGGTATCGAATCCACATTCTACATAAAGCTCCTGTTGTTCACCATGTTCAATGAATTTATCAGGAATACCCAGACGTTTTACCTGTGCCTGATAATTATGATCAGCCATAAACTCTATGATAGCGCTACCCATACCACCCATGATACAACCATCTTCAACGGTGATCACTTTGCTATGTTTAGCAAACACTTCATGTAAAATATCCTCATCGATCGGTTTAGCAAAACGCATATCGTAATGAGCAGCTTTGATACCTTTTTCTTCTAATGTTTTGCAAGCTTGTACCGCAAAATTTCCTACAGGTCCGATGGTCAAAATAGCGATATCATCACCATTTTGGATCCTGCGACCTTTTCCGATACCGATCTTCTGGAATGGCTTTTTCCAGTCGACCATCACACCATTTCCGCGTGGATAACGGATAGAAAATGGAACAGCATTTTCAGGTAATTGAGCGGTGTACATCAAATTACGCAGCTCTTCTTCGTTCATAGGTGAACTTACCACCATATTCGGGATGCAGCGGAAATAAGCAATGTCGAACGCACCATGATGTGTCGGGCCATCGGCACCGGCTAATCCACCACGATCCAAGCAGAAAACCACATGTAAATTTTGCAAGGCAACATCATGTACTACCTGATCGAAGGCACGTTGCATAAACGAGGAATAGATGTTACAGAATGGTACCATTCCTTGTGTAGCTAAACCAGCTGAGAATGTAACAGCATGTTGTTCGGCAATACCCACGTCAAATGCTCTATCGGGCATCGCTTTCATCATGATGTTCAAGGAGCAGCCTGTTGGCATAGCCGGAGTGATACCCATGATCTTTGGGTTTTTCTCTGCTAATTCAACAATGGAATAACCAAAAACATCCTGATACTTAGGTGGTTGTGGTTCTTTTGGAACTATTTTGATGATCTCACCGGTATCTTTATTAAAGAGACCGGGAGCATGCCATACGGTTTGATTTCCTTCTTCGGAGAACTTGTATCCTTTGCCTTTTTGAGTTAAGCAATGAAGGATCTTTGGTCCGGGAATATCTTTTAAGTCTTGTAACACTTTGGTCAATCGTTCCACATCGTGTCCGTCAACCGGACCGAAATAGCGGAATTTCAAGGACTCAAACATATTGCTTTGTTTCAACAAAGAGGTTTTGATCCCATTTTCGATCTTAGAAGCGATCTCTTGTGCATTCGGACCAAATTTGCTGATCTTCCCCAATAGATTCCAGATCTCATCCTTGAACTTGTTATAGGTATGAGAAGTGGTGATATCGGTCAAATATTCTTTAAGAGCACCCACATTCGGGTCGATGCTCATACAATTATCGTTTAAAACAACCAATAAGTTCGCATTGCTGGTTCCAGCATGGTTAAGTGCTTCAAAAGCCTGACCCGCAGTCATGGCACCATCACCGATCACCGCAATGTGGTGACGTTCTTTTTCACCTTTATATGCATTGGCAACAGCCATTCCCAAGGCACCGCCAATAGAAGTAGAGGAGTGGCCTACACCAAATGTATCGTATTCGCTTTCGGAACGTTTTGGAAAACCGCTAATACCTTTGTAGATACGGTTGGTATGAAACACGTTTCTGCGTCCTGTAAGGATCTTGTGTCCGTATGCCTGATGTCCCACATCCCAAACGAGTTGGTCGTAAGGCGTATTGAACACATAGTGTAAAGCAACGGTAAGCTCAACTACACCAAGGCTGGCACCGAAGTGACCGCCTTTTTTGGATACCACATCAATGATGAACTGACGTAACTCATTGCTAACCTGTGGCAGTTGCTCAGGCTTGAGTTTACGAAGATCACCAGGATATTCAATTTTTTCGAGTAGGGATCCGGCTTTAAATTCCATTTAGTGTAATTTGAAACAAAGGTAAAATAATTTCGATAATGCGTATAACATTCGGGCTAACGAAATTGTTTAGCGCTTGTTGTGAAATTAACAGAATTTGGGAGGAATATTAATTTGTTTCCCACTTTTTGAAAGTGCAGCAGTTCTTGAATCCTAATTTGGTGTTAGATAAAGAGTCTAAAAGACGATATTCAGGATAATATAAGATTTCTGCTGAAGGCGTTGTATTGTTGTATTGACCTGTAAAGTATTTCTGTATTGTAAAAAAGGAGTCTGGTTTTGGATTCGGATTGTATTTAATTATTCCGTGTTTTATCAGCAAAAATTCCATCACACGATCCGATCGCCATTTTGAGAATAGAACGGCTTGTTCCGTATTTACCCCTAAAACATCTAGCAATCTGAATTCTGGGTTTGTAAAGAGTGAACCATTTAAAGGTTTATTTTCTTTATTGGAAAAGCTTAGAAATGTTGTATCCGGATAAATGAATTTGTATTCATTGGAATTTTCCCCGTAAACAGCTTTGGTCCAATGTAAAAATTCCAGGTAATCAATATTTCTTATGGAAGATTTATCAAGATAAAAATTCTCTCCAATTTTAATTGTTCCGGCAGGAGGATTCAGACTGGAGAGAGAAACAGAGGATGCTAAATGTGAATTTTTGCAGCAAATAAAGAGAGAAAAAACAAGCATAAAAAAAACAATCCGGAGAATCATATATCGTTGTATTTCCTCTATAACGAAATTTTATAAGAAAGATACACCAAGCCCTTTCTAACGAACAAAAGATCTAAAAAGTAGAATCATTTAATCGCCATTATTTTTTTTACAGATATAATCTTGTTCCAGGACGGACAGGCTTATGGTAAAAGAAAAAATCGCCATCCACTCCAGTGTTCTGTATAATGTTCATCAAAACTTTTAAATGTATGTGGTGCCGGATAGAAAAGTTTTTTCATGGCTTTAAAATAGTCGATATCTTTATCATAGAACTCCCATGTGTCGTTTTTTAGATCCCAAACAACATAATCACCCTTTAAGCCATTAAAGTCATACACCTTTTTTGCATACAAATGATCCTTCTCAACGATAAAATCATTGATCTCTATTTGTGTTCCTTTGGCATTTTCAATATACGAGAATTGACTGTCTATTTGAAAAACGGATTTATGATGACCAACGGGAACAATAGCAAAATCTCCCAGTCCATGATTACCATAATAGGTAAACATAAAAATGAACATAGAAGAAGAAATGATGGCACCACCAACAAACCAGAATAACAATTTTCTTTTGGAGATCTTATCGATAAAGCTTCCTTGTTTTTTTCTGGCGATTAATCTAAATACGATCAACAGCAGACTTATATAAACGGTGCTTAATATCGATATTTTGATCAGCTCAAAAACAAAGTGAATGATGTATTCCATTGATTAACTATTCTGTAATAATAATTTTAGTTATTTCTAAAAGTATATTATTCTCTACCACTTGTACAAAATAAACCCCTTCTTCTAGTCCTTCTTTTTCAATGACCACTTCATTCCCATTCACCTGTTCAATGGTTTTTACATATTGTCCCAACACATTGTGAATGCGGATGCTTGCATTGTTAAAAGCCTTGTTGCTACTTAACACAGCTTGGTCAGCAAATGGGTTGGGATAGATGGAAATGGAATTATTTTCCACTTGTTCGTTGATACCAACCGGACAGGAGTTAAATGTTAGAATGGTGGTTTGTGTGAGCGATGATGAAAAAGGAATTACTGCACAGATGTAAGACAAATAGATTTGATTTTGCCATAATCCAATTCCCCAGGTACCCATATTATTGGCTGTTCCGCCATACATGTTGCAGGAGTCGGGTTGTGTGGGATCGGAAACATCTATCACCATCATATCGCTTTTTCCGGTTGACATGAACACTCGGTTACAGTCTTTTTCTAAAACAATTTCGTTGGTGTGACTCGGACTCGTGAACCAATTATTGTTGGGCGCATTGTACGGATTCCACCAACCTGTCATGCTGATGGCTGAGGTGTCGGATAGATCCAGCACTTCCATGCCTGCATAGTCAACAGCGACATAAGCAAGTGAATCGTCCAGCACAATGTTGTTATATGCTTTCGGGTGGTTCATCGGGCTATACATCACAGGATTGCACCAGCGACCGGTTTCAACAGGCGCATTTTTATTTACGCAGTTAATGATACGAATGCCACCGGCATCGTAACAGAGATAAACAATACTGTTCTTTACCTCCATTCCACGTGCATTGTACAAGTTTGGGTTGGGACTTGCAACAGGTGGAAAATTGATAGAAGGGATGAATTGTGATACCAATTGAATATTGCTTTTATTGGTAATATCTAAGATCACCAAGCCGCTTTGCATAGCTCCCAAGTAAGCATAGTTTCCTTCTGCTTTTACAATTCCTCCACCTGTAGTTGAACCGGGAACAACATAATAATCGGTAACACTTGGAGCGCTGGGTGTGCTCACATCAATGATCGCCATTCCGCCTTTTTGAGGATTGGTAAATGTGTTTCCTAAGGCAAGATATAAGTAATTACCTTGTTGTGAAAGGTTCATGACATCCAGTGTGTCGAACTGTGTGGTAGGAATGGTTGCAACAAGAGTGGGAGAAGTGATCGTTGAAATGTTATACACTTTTAATCCGGCTTCTTTATTCGCTACATACAAATATGGTTGGTTATTCTGATCGTGCATCATGGTCATCACCATGTTGTTGCAGGTAGATGGAATATTGGCTTGAAGTTGAAAGTTAAGACTGCTGCAGGTTTGTGCGATGTTTTTAGTTGTTATGCAAAACAGAAAAAACAAAAGGGAGTAAAGGATCTTTTTCATGGGGGAAGATTTATCTAAACCAAATTAGTAAATAATGCAATGCAAACAAAAGACCGGACCAATTACTTATTCGATCACTTTAGTTTTAATGAAACCATTAGTGGCATCTACATAATAGTAACCCAAGGGAGCTGAAGATGTTTGGTTGTATGGTTTTTCTTCAACAAGCTTTAGTTCTTCCTTTTTGATCTGGAAGAATACCCACTCGTCCATAACACGTGAAATAAAATGATGGTGTATGCTATCAGATCCTTGATATAATAATGCTCCGTGCCAGGTAGGGAACTTTTTTTGTGATTCGGCCCATTGCTTTGTTTCCTCTACTGTCCATTCGGTTTTCCGAAGAATATTGGATTGAGCAAATGAAAAAGAAATGGTGGAGAAAAGGAAAGAGAATAAAAAGATCGATCGTAGCATGTATCAAATTTAGAACATTTGAACTTTTATTCAAAGTTGAGATAATAAAAAACCCACCGATTCCGGTGGGTTTTTAAAAATAGAAACAATAAAAATTATTCGTTTAAGAATGCTTCAAATTGTTCAAATACGCCTTTTGCTTCCGGTTTAGCTGGATCTCCTTCAAAAATTTTCTTAGCTTCTGCAGTATATTTTAATTTTACTGTTCCTTCTGCTAAAAGATCACCATTTTCTCCATCACGGTGCGCATAAATTTTAACGGTGAAATCATACGTTTGACCAACTTTTAATTTGTCTTTGTTGTCATACAATACTTGAATTGCCGCATAATCTTGTACAAATTGACTTTGGTATTGGTTGTATTCACGGATTGCTCTTGTTGGTGATTGACGATATTCAAACGCTTTTGTTTCCAATATCTTAACCATATTGCTCCAAGCAGCAGATTTCTTTCTTAATGTTTCTCTGTTTGCTTTTTTACCAGCCATTTCATATTCAATGTTGATTTGTTGGCCAGGATATTTAACACTTGGTGGTACTTTAAAGAATGCCATAAACACCATGTTTCCTGCCATATCCAACTCGGTTTTAAAATCTGCACCACTTACAGAAAGTTTATGCGGATAACCTTGTTTTTGTAAATGATACCATTGTGCAGCAAAAACCACTTTATCCACATTTTTTGCAAACACTTCGTTTTTCATCCATTCAGCAGTTTCTTTTTCAATTTTTTCTGTGTTCAATGAAGCAATGATCTGATCTACTTTTGCTTGTGCTGTTTCAATATCCCATGCATCGAATTTAGCTTGATCTTTAATGTATATATCTGACACTTTACGAGTAGCATCCAATGGAGCTGGTCCACCATTCGCACTGTGAGTGGATTGTGTTACCTGTGCAAGTACTCCCGGCTCAACTTCTATTAATTCTACATAACCATTTGCATTAGCGGTTACCCATACATAAAACAATTTTACTTTGTTTTTAGAGAAGTAACTCTCTTTCATTGTCAATTTTAATTGAGGCTCAGCGCTTTTCTTTTTTTCGAAATAATGTAATTCATTCACTACTTTTCCATCTGCTTCTTTAACAAAACGAAATCCATATCCTTTTTTATCTGTCTTACCGAAATACTGTCCGGTAATACCCATTTCATCTTTTTCTGAATTAAATGCTTCAAAGTTTCCTTTTAGCTGTGCATCCATCTGTGTACTGAAAACAAATAGTGTTGCTATTGTTAACATCATCTTGATTTTTTTCATAGTAATCTGTTTTTTGTTTTTATTGTTTGATTGGTTTTTATTTACTGATTATTCCGTTGTTCCCATTTTTTCCATTCATTCCTTTTTCGAAGGATTGATTTTTTGCATTTCCACCCACTCCACCGGTGCCACCTTTATTGCTAATAACATTTTTTAAAGAAGAAGCTCCAGTTCCGGTAATGGCAACATTGCCTCCGTTTCCTCCATTCCCGCCATTCCCTCCATTTCCAAAATCAACAGATCCATTTCCACCATTTCCACCATTTGCATTGATGTTCAATGTATAATTCGTGTTTAATTTACATTCAGCTATAACACCTCCCGAGTACATATCGGTGATAACAATTTTATTTACTGACTCTCCATTTAACTGTATGGTAGTAGCAGAAATATTTATGTTTTTCCCATCTGCTCCATTTTTCCCGTTTATACTATAACCAACTGTGCCGCCTCTGCCCGAAGCGCCATAGCTTCCAGAGAAATTATAATTCACATCTGATTTATAGTTGATAGGGCAGCTATATTTTCCTTTTGTTTTTTTTGCATCAAATTTTGACCAGACAGTAATTTCAATTTTGTCTCCCGGAATTTTACGGCAATCATCCGCTACTTTAAAATCGCCACCGGCAAATTCACCGCCACTCACTTCCGATTCAAAATCTGTATATGGTGTATGACCACCCAAATTTTTCGTTTTTAATACCGCCCCGTTGTCTAGTGTAAATTCAACGCCAATAGCGATGATACTTAACAAGCCAATTTCTGTTGGTTTGCTAACGGGGACAATGTTTATTGATTTAATGTTTTTGCCTTTAAGCGTGTTTTCTTCTTCCAGTTTTGCTGCCAAGGCATTTTTTTCTTCAATACGTTGTGTGCGTGTGCTTGTTTGAAGCTCCTTAATAGTGGTTCTGTAATTATCTAGTGTTGATTTCTCGTCCGCATAATTTTTAACTTTTGATTCAGAGAAAATGTATTTAATGCTGGCACCCGATTTAATGCTATAAGAGTAATAGTATATTTTCTTATCGATGACTGTTATGACAATATCGCTTGTGGAGTTCTTAAAATAAGCAGGAAAACCGGGAAGGTCAGCTTGATATTTTTCCTCAATGATGCCTGCTCTGTTTACAACAACTTCCGCAAACTCATCTCCCGTTTTCGTAAAATTGATTGGCCATGGTTTTGCCGCTGTTTCAAATTTGAAGTTTCCATTGTTTTCTAAAACTTTGTAAACAGGATAATTGCCAGGGTTTAGCTTTGATAGTTCAATATTCTGATTTTCCTGAGCTGCACTTTCTCCAAAAATCAATGTGATAAATAACAAAAAAATTAGCTTCTTCATTTCCTTTTATGTCTTTTCAAAACAAACATAAGGAAGAATGAATCCTATTGAGAGGAGTTTTCAGGAACAGCCAATTGGGTTCAGCAATGGACAAAAATTAAGAGGCAATAGCCGCTTCGAACTCTGCTTTTTTGTATTTGGAAAGTTTGGTGATGAGCCCGTTGCTCATGTGTATGGATAGATCGCTCTTAGAATAATGCTTTAAAAATTGCTGATTGATGATCCAGGATTTATGGACTCTGAAAAAAGCAGGAATGGCTTCCAGGATGGTTTCAAAATGTTTTAAATTTTTGCTCGCAATTAGGTTCTTTTCAGCAGTATGGATAATACAATAGGATTCTTGTGCTTCAATAGCAATGATGGTATCAATAGAAACAATGTGTTGTTGTCCCTTATCACTGATGATCAAATTTTTGATCTGCTTGCTTTCTAATGTCTGACTAAGCAGATTTATTCTTTCTGAAGATTGTTCTTTGTGAATGCTTTGCTCAACTCTGGAAACAGCCATTTTTAAGCGTTCAATATCAACCGGTTTTAAGAGATAATCGATTGCTGCAATTTCAAATGCACGTATAGCGTATTGATCGTATGCTGTCACAAAAACAATCTGGAAATTGATCTCTTTGAAAAAATTGACGATCTCATATCCGGCATAATTCGGCATTTCAATATCTAAAAAGACCAAGTCGGGTTGTTCTTTTTTTATTGTTTCCACTGCCTGTAATAAATTATTGCATTTAGCAACAAGCTCCACTTGTGGACAAAAACGAGCAAGCAAATTCTCTAGCACATCTCTTGCGCTTTCTTCATCGTCAACTAATATAGCTCTGATCTTATTCACTGTTCAAACCTACAGAATTATTACTTATAAGCGTTTTAGTTTTTTAGGAATTGCTTGCTTTTATTTATGAATGGATCAAAATTTATGTTTTATAGGAATTTTTAAGATCACC
>JAEUTU010000011.1 GCA_016786925.1 Bacteroidia bacterium | reverse complement strand
CAGTTTTTCAGAAACCCTGCCCGTAAGATCATCATCGATGACAACACGATCACAGCTCCTGCTGATGGTAAGGTAGTGGTGATCGAAGAAGTAATGGAAACTGAATATTTCAAAGAAAAGCGTTTACAGATCTCTATTTTCATGTCGCCTATCAACGTGCATGTGAACAGATTCCCGATCGGAGGAATTGTAAAATATGCTAAATATCACCCGGGCTTATTTTTGGTTGCTTGGCATCCAAAATCATCAACCGATAACGAGAGAACCACTATTGTTGTTCAACATAAGAATGGACAAGAAGTTCTATTCCGTCAAATCGCAGGAGCGCTTGCACGCAGGATCGTATTCTATTGTAAAGATGGCGACCAGGCAGTTCAAGGAAGTGAGTTTGGATTTATCAAGTTTGGCTCCCGTGTCGATTTGCTTTTACCAACCACAGTAAAGGTAAAAGTAGGATTAGAGCAAAAAGTAAAGGGCAACGAAACCGTTATCGCCACTTTTAATTAATTTTAACAATAATTAAGAGCAAATCATTTTTTTTGAGCCATTTTTTTGGTACTTTTATTGTGTAATTAAACTGAAAACTAAAACCTTAAACCAATATCAAATGAAAAAATTATTTTTATTGTTAGCATTCACAGGAGTTGTAGGTGCTGCATCAGCAAACTCAATTGCTACGATCACTAATTCAACTGTAATCACTTTAGGTGGTGAAGAGAAAAAAGGTGATGACAAAAAGAAGAAAGATGAAAAATCTTGCTGCAAAAAAGAAGGAAGCGCTAAAGCTTGTTCTGGTGAAGCAAAAGGAGCTGAAGCAAAAGCTTGCTCTGGTGAAGCAAAAGCAGGTGAAGCAAAATCTTGCTGCAAAAAAGGTGCTTCTCACACTGAAGAGAAAAAATAAGGATCATATCCTTCCAAATAAAAAAAGCCTCACAAATTGTGAGGCTTTTTTTATTTAGAATGGCTTACGCTTAAAATTCTGATTATTGTTCTTGTGGCGATGCGGATTGTTATTATGCGGCTTCCCTCCACCATTATTTCTTTTCTTATCTCTATCCCCTCTGTGCTGATTGTTATTATTATTGTTATTGTTGCGTTGTACAAACGTTTGTGTACTTCTTAACAGGCTGCTCTCTGACAATTTCAACTGACCTTTTGATAACTCTTCCAACTGATTTAAGATCACATCATCACTTACGCTATCTCTATTCCAATTAAGATAAGAACGCTTCATAAGATTGGCAATTTGAACTACCAGGGCATTACGCTCATCTCCTTCCGGATATTCTTTTGCTTTTTCAATGATACGTTCTACTGTTTTACCATAGTGTTTGTAACGGATATCATTACTAGGGTATTTTAATAATTCAGGTTTTGTCTGAAATGTTTCAGGAGTAGGCTTTGGATAAGGCGAATCCACATCCAGTTTAAAATCTGAGATAATGAATAAATGATCCCAAAGTTTATGTTTGAAATCGGTCACATCACGCAAATGCGGATTTAACTGTCCCATTACATCAATAATGGCACGTGCTACTTTGTTACGTTCTTCTCTATCAGCAACTGTGATCGCGAAGTCTATCATCTTTTGAATGTTTCTGCCATATTCGGGGATAATCAGTCGTGGCAGACTCGTATTATATTCCATCTAATGTATTTTTTGAGGTAGTATATCCTTTACAAAGGAAATCAAAGGTACATAATAAATTATAAAAAACAGCTATTGAATGCGATATATATTTTATGTACATTGCTCATTGTAAATGAATTTTCAGACCAAAATATCACTCCTAAGCATCCTGATTACATTCAATATCTATGCACAAAAAGATAGCACCATAAAAATGGGGGTAGGAATTGGAATAAATTATACATTTTGGAATGTAAACAAAAATGATCTAAATCAACATAATGCAGCGTATCATGGAATAGACTTATCAAACTCCACTATTGCACTTAATACAACAGCCACACCATCTCCTTTTATAAAACTCTATTTTGAAAATGGATCTAGAAAAAAAATAAAATTTTTCACTGCTATAAATTTATTTTACAGCAAATTGCTCTATCAGCAAAATGCTGAAACATTTATTTCATCTCCATCTGGTAGTTATAAAAAAACAAGCCGATTTAACTATACCATTTCACCCATCCATGCAAACGTTGAACTGGGTCCACATTTCAATATCGGTCATTTTTACAGCAGGACTGGGCTAAATATCGATTTTATTTATCTGAATGAAAGAATAGAAGGATCTTCTATTGATTCGGGAATGAATGAAAAAACAACCAATATCAAAGAAAGCAGTTTCGCAATTGCGGGCGGAGCAGGAATAACAATTGGATATAATTTCACAATAAAAACAGTCCCCATTTATTGGGAATTTAAAACAGCATATTCATTATGCTCCTATTCGAAAGCCAATATTATGAACTCTAGTACTCATCTGGGGATAAAATTCTAATGAAACATACATTTGCATTTTTACTTTTTCTCTTCATTACCCCTCTGACATTTGCAACAAATGACAGCACAAAACATTTTAAAATAGAGGCCGGAGTAACCTATACCAACTGGATCAATACTTCACACAATAATTACAAAAGCGTATCTCACTATAGCTATTACGAAAGAAAGATCAATTTTTCCGACACAAGTAGCATTTCTCCTGCTCTAAAACTTTGCTTTACCCGTCAATTTTCTAAAAACATCCACATCTATCTATCAGAAACATATCATTTCAGCTCTATCCACTCTTCTCTACAGGTGAAAACCGGAGAAAACTTTAACAGCTCCGCATTTCAAGCTGACAGCAAAATTAGCTTTCACCACTTCACCACTTCAATTGGCAGCAAAATAAATATCCGGCATCTGTTCTTCATACCTCAAACACATTTTATCATTCTTACATATACTGAAAAAATAAAGGAATATGGCTCGCAACTCAATTCAGGACAATACAGTGAAATAAATAACAATATTAGCAAGAATATAACAGCACTAGGCTATGGGCTTGGCTTGGCAACAGGCTATGAAATAAGCATCCGGGATCACCTTTTAAGCCTTGAAATAAACGGCAATTACAACTTCTTAAATAAACAATACCCACAGTATTTTTGTTTGTCGGGTATGGTAGGATTTCAATTTTAGAAAGCAGCCCATTTTTTCTTGCAAAACCCCATAAAAATTCATTTTTTTTTATGGCAGATATTGTTAAATTTGCGCTTCGTTTAAAAATTCACATAAAAACAAGATAAAAGATGAAAATATTAGTTTGTATAAGCAATGTGCCTGATACAACCACTAAAATTGCTTTTTCGGCAGATAACAGCACTTTTAATGCGGCAGGCGTTCAATTTGTGATCAACCCATACGATGAATGGTATGCATTGGTTCGTGCTCTTGAGTTAAAAGAGGCACAAGGAGGAAATGTTACTATTCTACACGTTGGTGCAGCTGATAGCGAAGCTACTATCCGAAAAGGATTAGCCATTGGTGCTGATGATGCTGTACGTATAGATGCAGAACCAAATGATGCCTTTGCTGTAGCAGAACAAATTGCTGCTTATGCAAAAGACAAAGGATTTGATCTAATTATGGCCGGAAAAGAAACCATCAATTATAATGGTTCAATGGTAGGCGCAATGTTGGCAGAGTTAATGAATTTACCATATGTATCATTGGCTACCAAATTAGATGTGGCTGGCGGTGTTGCAACAATAGAGCATGATATTGACGGAGGAACAGAGGTAGTAGAATGTGCTTTACCACTTGTTCTATCTGCTAATAAAGGAATGGCAGAACAACGTATTCCGAACATGAAAGGAATCATGAGTGCACGTACAAAGCCATTACAAGTGGTGCCTGCAGTTGCTACTGATAAATTAACAAACATTACTTCCTATGAATTAGCAAAAGGACGTACTGAATGTAAATTTATTGATGCATCCACTCCTGAAAAATTGATCGAGTTGTTACACAACGAAGCAAAAGCCATCTAATTTTTAACCTACAAACTTTAAAGACATGTCAGTTCTAGTATATACAGAAATAGCAAAAGGCAAGATCAAAAAATCTTCATTAGAAGCCGTTAATTACGGAAGCCGTATTGCTGCACAATTAAACACATCTGTTACAGCCGTTATTGTTGGCGATGCCGATACAGCGGAGCTTGGAAAAGCAGGTGCTAAAAAAGTATTAAAATTAAAAAACGATAAATTAACTTCTTTAGATGGAATGTATTTAACAGCTGCTATTGAGCAGGCTGCAAATGCAGAAGGAGCAAATGTGATCATTTTCTCTCACGACTTTACAGGAAAAGAAGTTGCTCCACGTTTAGCTGCTAAATTAAAGGCGGGTATTGTTGCCGGTGCAGTTGATAATCCAGTTATTTCAGGCGATTCATTCGCTGTTAAGAAAAATGTATTCTCCGGAAAAGCTACTGCTTTATACGCGATCAATTCCGCAAAGAAGATCATCTCTTTGTTACCAAATTCATTTCAGGTTGAACTAAAAGACGGATCAGCTGAAGTAGCTGACTTTGCTGTTAATTTAGATGCAGTAAATTCTCCTATTAAAGTCAAAGAAGTGAAAAAGGTAACTACTGAATTGAACTTGCCGGATGCGGAATTAGTTGTATCTGCAGGTCGTGGTTTAAAAGGACCTGAAAACTGGGGTATGGTAGAAGAATTGGCAAAAGAATTAGGAGCAGCCACTGCTTGTTCACGTCCTGTTGCCGATATGCACTGGCGTCCACACCACGAACACGTTGGTCAAACAGGTGTTGCTATCCGTCCGAATTTATACATCGCGATTGGTATTTCCGGGGCTATCCAGCATTTAGCAGGAGTAAACGGAAGTAAAACAATTGTGGTTATCAATTCCGACAAAGAAGCTCCTTTCTTTAAATCGGCTGATTACGGAATTGTGGGCGATGCATTTGAGATCGTTCCAAAACTGGTTGCTGCAGTTAAAAATTTCAAAGCAAATCACAACTAAAATTTGATTGCCCATTGGCAATTATTTTGTATTTTAGTTTTTAGAAACGTGAAGCGTATTTAGAAAAGATTTCTGTAGTGAAAAAAGTTAAATTAGAAATTGTAGGATTATCATATAGTCAAACCCAAACAGGTGCTTATGCACTTGTTTTGGGCGAGGCAAAAGGTAAAAGAAGATTACCGATCATCATTGGTGGATTCGAAGCTCAGGCGATCGCTATTGAGTTAGAAAAAATGACACCTAGCCGTCCGCTCACCCACGATCTATTCAAAAGTTTTGCAGAAGGATTTAACATTGAAGTAAGTGAAGTGCTTATCTACAATTTAGTAGAAGGAATTTTCTTTGCGAAGATCATTTGCAATGGCGATGGCAAAGAAGTAGAGATCGATGCACGTACCTCCGATGCTATTGCTCTTGCTGTACGATTTAACTGTCCCATCAACACATTCGAATTTATTTTATCACAAGCAGGTATCCTACTTGATGATGAAACCATTGCTCCTGCGAATGAAGGAGCAGATATTGACGAATTGGTAGAAGCCGATTCAAACGACTATTTAAAAAAATCAACCGAAGAACTCAAGCAATTACTCGATTCGACATTGGATGATGAGGATTACGAAAAAGCATCGCGCATCCGCGATGAATTGAATAATCGAAAAAAATCATAATATTTTTTTATTTTATTTCTGACGGAAGCCATTCAGAGCTAAACCTTAAAACTGAACTCCATGAATATAAAGATCCGCCTTACCTTAATGAGTTTTCTTCAGTTTTTTGTTTGGGGAGCCTGGCTGATCACCGTTGGAAATTACTGGTTTGGAACCAAACAATGGAGTGGATCTGAGTTTGGTGCCATCTTTTCTACCTTAGGAATTTCATCCATCATTATGCCTGCATTAACAGGGATCATTGCAGATAAATGGATAAGCGCTGAAAAATTATATGGCATTTTACACATTTTAGGAGGTGTTGCACTTTGCTTCATTCCTCAGGTGGAGACACCAAGTGGATTTTTCTGGGTCATATTTGCTGCCATGCTTTGCTACATGCCTACCATTTCACTATCCAATTCTATCGCCTACACCATTTTAAAAAACAACAACTTTGATGTCATTAAGGTGTTTCCTCCTATTCGTGTATGGGGAACCATCGGTTTTATCATCGCCATGTGGACCACCAACATTTCAGGAAATAAAGCTTCAGCTAATATGTTTTATATTTCTGCTGCATCCGCTATTGCTTTGGGAATCTATTCTTTTTTCTTACCAAATTGTCCACCTCAAAAACTGATCTCTGAAAAGTCAACTTGGGCTCAAAAATTAGGTCTAGATGCTTTTAAGTTGTTTGGCACTTACAAGATCGCATTGTTCTTTGTATTCTCCATGTTTTTGGGAGCAGCGCTTCAACTTACCAACATGTATGGCGATGCTTTCCTTTCTGATTTTGAAAAGATCCCTGAATATGCCGACTCCTTTGTGGTAAAATATTCAACCATCATCATGTCGATCTCACAGATCTCTGAAACGCTCTTTATTTTGGCCATCCCATTTTTCCTGAAACGCTTCGGCATCAAACAGGTGATGCTGATGGCGATGATCGCTTGGGTACTTCGCTTTGGTTTCTTTGCATTTGGAGATCCCTCAGGCGGATTATGGATGATCATCCTATCCTGTATTGTTTATGGAATGGCATTCGACTTTTTTAATATTTCAGGCTCACTATTCATCGAAACTTCAACCGATCCAAAAATGCGTTCAAGTGCTCAAGGTCTTTTCATGGTTATGACTAATGGCTTTGGAGCCGTTCTAGGAAGTTATGTAAGTGGGTATATCATCGATACTTACTTTTCTGCCGGAGGTCAAAAAGACTGGCAAACGATCTGGATATCCTTTTCGATCTATGCTTTATTTGTAGCAATCGCATTTGCTATATTCTTTAAACATAAGCACAATCCTGAAGAATTTGAGAATGTGAATCATTGATCACAATTATCTCCTTTGTTCAATAGTTAATTATTTGTGAATATTATGGCATCTTCGACCGGGAGGATGCTTCAAAAATCGCTGTAACTTTACTCAGTAAAATCATTGCTGATATAGCTGATCTTTATTACAAATTAACTAATTGAAATATTCAATAGAATGAAACAATATCACGATCTAATGAAGCATGTTTTGGAAACAGGTGCTACCAAAACAGATAGAACAGGAACAGGAACAATCAGTGTTTTTGGCTATCAAATGCGATTCGATCTACAAGAAGGATTTCCAATGCTAACTACAAAAAAATTGCATTTAAAATCTATTTTACATGAATTATTATGGTTCCTGAAAGGTGAGACCAATATCAAATATTTAAAAGATAATGGCGTAAGCATTTGGGATGAATGGGCAGATGAGAACGGAAATCTGGGGCCGGTTTACGGATCACAATGGAGAAGCTGGCAAGCTGCCGATGGCAGAACCATCGACCAGATCACGCAAGTAGTCAATCAAATTAAAAACAATCCGGATAGCAGACGAATGATCGTCAGTGCCTGGAATGTGGGTGAGATCGACAAAATGAAATTACCTCCTTGCCATGCATTTTTTCAGTTTTATGTAGCCGATGGAGAATTAAGCTGCCAGTTATATCAGCGTAGTGCAGACATTTTTCTTGGTGTGCCTTTCAACATTGCATCGTATGCTATTTTAACCTTAATGATCGCTCAGGTCTGCGATCTTAAACCTGGAGAATTTGTTCATACATTAGGCGATGCACACCTCTACTCCAATCACATTGAACAAGCAAAATTGCAGCTTACACGTGATTTCAGAAAATTGCCTACACTGAAGATCAATCCTGAAGTAAAAGATATTTTTGGATTTAAATTCGAAGACTTTACATTAGAAGGATACGATCCGCATCCACACATAAAAGCTGCAGTAGCAGTATAAAAAGAAAAAAGGCTAATGAGATTTCATTAGCCTTTTTGTATCAATGCCACCGCATAGGCACAAACCCCTTCTTCCCGTCCTACATATCCCAACTTTTCATTGGTTGTTGCTTTTATACCGATATCGGTGATATCAACTCCCAGGATAGGAGCCAATGTTTGTTTCATGGTTTCTATATGCGGATTGATCTTTGGTTTTTCTAATACCAGAGAACAATCAATATTCCCGATCGAATAATTTTCTTTTTTTAATAATTCAACCACACGTGCCAATAGGATCTTACTATCAATTCCCTTGAACTCTCCTGATGTATCCGGAAAATGATAGCCAATATCACGCATGCCGGCAGCTCCTAGCAAAGCATCACAAATTGCATGTATCAAAACATCCGCATCGGAATGACCAACAGCACCTTTTACTGCTTCTAATTTAATTCCACCCAACCAAAGATCTTTTCCTTCTTTCAGTTGATGTACGTCAAAACCAAAACCTACTTTAATTTTCATAATTTTATTTTCAAAAAAAATCCCGCAATTGCGGGATCAATGATTATTCTGTTTTTTCATCATTCTGAGCTTTGAATGCATCAAAGTCGAATGTGAGTGTGAATCGCAATGTGTTCTCTAATGGATTACGTTGCTGTGTTGGGATCAGATAAGCAAAATCTAAACCGAATACATTGTACTTAACACCTGCACCAAGTGTAAAATACTGACGGTTTCCTTTTGTTGGATGCTCATAGAAATAACCTACACGAACAGCAAACAATTTGTTATACCAGTACTCCATACCTAAAGAGTAATTGATCTCTCTTAGCTCTTCTTTACTTCCACCCGGAGCATCGTTGAAAGAACCAAACATTCCTTCTGCAACACCTCTGTTAGGATCTTTTCCTGCTAAAATAACAGGCTGACCACCTTTATAAACTACTGCTCCATTCGTATCTAACTCATATGTTGGAGGTGTAGGTACCAATAATTTATTTACATCAGCCATGATAGCAATGCTGTTATAATCATCCAACTGTACCGTTAATGATCCGCCTAAACGTAAATTGATCGGAATAAAATTAGCGCTGTTTGCACCACCTCTGTCGGAATACGACATCTTATTCCCAATATTAGAAATATTTAAACCAACCGCAGCTGTTGCTTTTTTATCTTGTAATTTGATCTTGTCTTTTTTATACAAAGCAGAAATATCCACCGCAATAGAGCGACCTGCTTTTGTTTGAGAACCTTCCACCAAAGCACCACCGGTTAAGTTAGAGTTCACAAATCGAACAGCACCACCTGCAGAAAAATTATCCGACAACTTAATGGCATAAGCAACATCAAAAGCAAATTCGTTGGGACGAAACTGACCAATTGTATTACCATTATTATCCGTGAAAGTAATATCACCTAATGAAAAATAACGAAGCGATGCACCGATTGTTCCGCGTTTTTTTGTTTTGTAATAACCCGACAAATACGCCAAGTTGATATCCGGAACCAATGCTCTTAACCAAGGTGTATAAGAAACACCAATACCCATTTTTTTGTCAGCAAACGCCAGTTTGGATGGATTCCAATGAATGGAATTTACATCAGTTGAAGAAGCAACACCTACATCACCCATTCCACCTGCTCTTGAATCAGGAGTGATCAACAAGAAAGGAACAGCCGTAGTGATCGTATTTAACTGCACCTCATCGGCTCTTTGATTTTGTGTTGACTGTGCCTGAACTGTATTTCCAAAAGAAAATAAAACTAATGTTGCTACCGCACAAATACCATATCTATTCATATAATTCATCCTACTCATTTTTTGGGATTGCTAATGTACTAATTAATTTAAAATGACAAGCTTTTCTATTTGTTCTGCTGAACTGCCTGTAGAGTTCTTCACTTTTAACTTATAAACATAAACTCCTTTTCCGATCTTATCGCCAAAGTCATCACGTCCATCCCAATAGATAGGATCTGACCGATTCCCTTCGGCTGTAACAAAATCGGTGATCGTTTTTACTAATTTACCCGAAATGGTAAACACCTGAAGTTCCACCTCTAATGTTTGGCAGCATTGATTGTGCTCAAAATAAAAGGCGGTTTTAGTTGTAAATGGATTCGGATAATTTAAAACATGACTTAATGCCAAGTCGGCCGATTTTGCAACAACAAATTCTGTATAGGTTTGGGAAGAGTTATTGTACACATCCCAAACTTTAAGTGTAAGCGTATGTTGCCCTTCTGATAAAGTAGAAAACGGATAACGGATGGTCCCTGTTTTATAACTATTCAGATCTGCTTGATAATAGTCATTCAACACGATCGAGTTATCCGTATTCGCATCTAAGATCGCTGTAATATCGTGACCAATACCGTTACCAACCGTATTCACCCCATTATCATCTTTTACCTTTGCGTACAGATCGGGTGTTTCATCGGTTATGCCTCCAAACACGAATTTATCATCGTTCAGATATAAACTTACCTCCGGACCTTTTGAATCGGCAGGAGCATTATTATCAGTTCCACCAATGATGATCTTTTCATAAAACCCTCTTCCATCATCTGAACCATTCTGAACATAATAACTAATACGACCTATTCCATAGTTATACAAAATATCTTTGGGAACAATAAATGAATATTTGAAATAGCCATTTGAAACACTCACTTTTCCTTTGTAAAGCACGTTCTTCTGAAATTTAAATGTAAAAGGAGGAGTTGCAGGACCATCATTCACAAGTGTATTAACACTTTGGGTTTTGTCGTAAACCGTAGGATAAAGTATCCCGTTAAATCCCGTCATTATATTATTATTACCATCTCTAACAAATCCACTTATGGTTATTGTTGAAAGTGCTTTAATGGTATCTAAAGAAGTACTTGTTATTGCAATAGAATTGATAGAATCAGTTGATACATTATACTCTGGATAAGCCAACCGTAAGGCAGGATCTCCAACTAAAGTAAAATTCCGGCTATTCAGGGCTGTTCCAATCGGCTGATTTTTCATGTAATAATAAAGATCGCCAAGAGTAGGTTTTTTGCCATTTACCGGGGTTTCTAATGCCTTATAAAATTCCTGATTCAATAAAAAATTAGGCCCTGCAAACACTACACGCACAGTACTGAACATAGCAATAGCACCACCGGAAGGGTTTAAGAAGGCCATTTCACCGGCCGAAGTTCTTTCAGGGTCATCATAACGAGTAAACTCACAAGTGGCAGTAAATACCAATGGTAAATTATTAATGTTCGTCCAGCTATTAACATCCGACACTTCTACCAAACGCTCATGAGCCAAGCCTAACTCACCGCCATGACCAGTGTAATTCCAGATCAAACACCCTTTTTCAAAACGTTTATTCACTGCTTCTTTAGCTGCAGGATAACGTTGTCCACCAGGCGTAGTTTCTTGTACAAATGCATCTAAATAAACCTTGTCGACATTGTAGTTATTATAAGTTGTATCAACCAATGTAGCTAACTTATCCGCATCTTTTTGATGCAAGCCACCATCTTCATCGTCTGCAACAAAAGAAATGACATTTCTCCAATCTCCAAAAGGGGAAGATGATGCAGATCCGGAAGTACAAGCATCTGCTACAGCATTATAATCAAACCCTTTTTTAGTATAAGTGAATACCTTATTTATACAGCTAATTGCTTCAGCTTTCGTTTTTACAGGGATACGTCCAATTCCAATATCAACTGCATCTGATGTAAATAAACCCTCAACATCATCTAACAAACCAAAATAGTCATCAGAAACATAGGATTGAGTCATAATGGTCGAATTGTACGACTGATATGTAGGAATAAAATTGGTGTTACCAGAATAATCTTTTTTATTTTCATAAGAACCATCGCCAAATAATAAAAGATATTTTGGATATTCCGAAGCGTTAGTGGCTCTGTCATAAAACATCTTTACAAAATTTCGTATAGCAGATGCATCTCTTGTCCCTGAAGAAAATTCATTATAGATCTGTTGGGGAGTCACAACGAGTGTAGACAACGTGTCGTTTGTCTCGTGAAATAATGCTAATTGAACTGCTTCATTATAGAAATTAGGATGAGCAACAATTATGTAATCTTTAGGACCTATTCCATGTAGATCTTGATTCTCTATTTTCCCAATCTTTTTAGGTAATAAAAAAGATGATGATGAAAATGCGATAAACTCATTGATAGAATCCGTTGGTAAAGTAAATTGGTAATTCGTACCGGAAACTACACAAACCTGATTATTAACATTACTTTTATCGGTAATATTCCAAATGGTAACAGGTGTAGAACTGGTTAAATTATATTGTGCAATGTTGCCCATACCGGCCGATTGTGTGTCTCTAAATTTCATCTGCGCTCCGCTCATAATCAAATTCCTTCTGGCATTTACAATGATATAATCCAACCACGCAGTAGCATTAGCAGTTTGTTTACTAATGTTTACTGTGATAACAGGAGTGGATGAATTATAACTGTAACATGTAGAGGCTACACGTGCATAATCAGTATATAAACTTCCATCGACACTGGGAATTGACAAAGTAGCACTTCCCGACCCACTATTAATAGCATAATTAGCATTCGAAGAGGATCCTGACATAACCAAACGGGAAGCCAAGGCAACTTTCACATCAACAGGGGCAGTTGTAACAATATTCGGAAAGGAAAATGAAAAATTGTAAGAATTGATATTATCAAACAACTCACCAAACCATTGTCTACCCGTTCTAATAAAATTCACATTATCGCTTTCATGAAATGCGTAGTCATCAAAAGATGATACCACATGTGTTGGGCTTGCAAATGAAGATGCTATATCCTGGATCCTTTTACCAGGCCCCAGATCAACTGTTAAAAAATAAAAAGCCGAATCGGCATACAAATGTTCTATATGTTGAAACGAAGGACAACTTGTTGTTGAGTCGTATTCCCAACCAACTGTTGCCTTACCATAGAACAAAACATAATCCGAAGCATTAAACACACCATCACTTTCCCCTTGGACATAAATTGCGTTTTCTAATAAATCGTCAGAATGCATTTCAGAGTTAAGTTCTGGCAACATTACTCCACCATTACCATAAATACGGATATTTCTTGGATCAAGATTATCTACATCTAAGCCTAAATTTTCTAAAAAAGTTTTATCGATCTTATATACTCCATCTGCGGCAATTGCTATTTTGTACCAATCTCCTGTTTTTAGAACCGAATTAGAAACATATGAATTAGCACGAATTGAACTTCGCGTTGAATTTTCGACATTTATTTGTAAATCGAAGGATACTAATTTTTCTATTTGCCCGGTTGTCGGATTTTTACGAAGCGGGATAAAAGATATCATTCCGCTTTTGTTTCCCTTGGATCTTAATACATTGGAACGAATGCTTATTGACTGTGTTATTTTAGAAAGATCTTTTATTGTAGAAGTCTCATTATCAGACAATAAACCATATTTTGCATTAACTATAGTCGCAGAAAACTGATCCACATCGGAAGAAAGTTCCACTTTTTGGAAATACCTTGGTAAAAATGCATCTTCAAAGGCATATTGCGCCCCCTCAAAGCTAAGCAAGCGCATAAAATCAGTCTCAAGGTACTTTTCTTCCCTCAAACCATCCCAGCGGATCTGGTACTGTGCTTGATCAATCTTCTTTTGAGCATAAGAACTCACAACTAAAAAGAAGGCAATCAACAAGCTTATTTTTTTTCTCATCATATTGGAAAAATTGGATCCCAAATTTAACTAAAATTAAGGTAAAATAGTTGTTTGGTATTAAATTTTAATTAAATTTGTAACTTATAACATTTCATTTATAGAAATGTTTGAACGAAGTATTCCATGCTTTATTGTGTAATATTTTGTTTAAATTGAAACTTTATTAAAAAAAAGGTGTATAATTGTGTCCCATTAAAACTAGGTTTATTATGTTAAAGCGTATTGTTTTAATTTTAACTGTGTTGTTTTCATTAGGATTTAGCGAAACCGCATTCGCTCAAGACCCTGAGTTTACTCAGTTTTATGCAAACCCACTCTATCTGAATCCTGCTTTTGCCGGTACAGCACGTTGCCCTAGAATCAACTTAAACTACAGAAATCAGTGGCCGGCCATTTCCGGTACATATGTTACTTACTCTGCTTCTTATGACCAACACTTCGATGCCTTGGCAGGTGGTTTAGGTTTATTGGTTACAAACGACAAAGCAGGACAAGGAACACTTACTACAACCAATGTTTCTGCGATGTATTCATATCAATTGAATATCAATCGTGAATTCTCCATGAAATTTGGATTCCAGGCTACTTACTTCCAAAAAAGCATTGACTGGAGCAAATTAACATTCGGAGATATGATTGATGAGCGCAGAGGATTTGTTTATAATACGAATGAGGTTCCCGGACAATCCAGAAAATCAAATGTTGATATTTCTGCAGGTTTATTAGGATACAGTAAACGTTATTTCTTTGGATTTGCTGCTCATCACTTAACACAACCGGATGAAGGTTTGATCGGACCTAGTAAATTACCTATGAAATTAACAGGACATGCCGGTGCGGTATTACCTGTTGGTGACAAAGGAAATGAAACGTATATTTCTCCAAATGTATTGTACCAAAAGCAACAAGACTTCCAGCAATTGAACTTAGGTGTTTATGTAAACAGAGGTTCTATTGTAGGTGGTTTATGGTACAGAAATCAAGATTCTTTCATTGCTTTGATCGGATTCACACAGCATTTCTTTAAGATCGGATACAGCTACGATGTTACTGTATCTAAATTAACAAATGCTACAGCCGGATCGCACGAGGTTTCTTTCTCATTACAATTTGAATGTAAGCCAAAGAAGAAAAAGTTTAGAACAGTAAGTTGCCCTTCATTCTAAACAAAGCAATAAATCACAACAATTTTAGTTTTTAAATTACATCAACCAAAAATAAGAAAATGAAAAAAGTATCGAGCAAAATACTTCTAGTGGGTGCAGCAATTGCAACATTAGCTTCATGTCAAAAAGAACGCTCACCGGTAACTGCTTGGGAATACAACAATCCAAAAAATGGTGGATTTGAAGTTGTTCCTTACGAAGAACAAGAAACCGGTCCGGGCTTGATCCTTGTGGAAGGTGGTACTTTCACCATGGGTAGAGCTGAGCAGGATGTTACATACGAATGGAACAGTATTCCAAGACGTGTAACTGTTTCTTCTTTTTATATGGATCAAACAGAGGTTCGTAATCTTGACTACTTGGAATATTTACATTGGACTAACCGTGTATTTGGACCTAACTACTATGATGTGGTAAAGAAAGCAATGCCTGATACATTAGTATGGCGTGATCGTTTGGCTTACAATGAGCCTTACGTAGAATATTACCTAAGACATCCATCTTACAGAGATTATCCTGTAGTAGGTGTTAACTGGTTACAAGCATCTGACTTCTGTGCTTGGAGAACTGACCGTGTGAATGAGTTCATCTTGATCCGTGAGGGTATCTTGGCTCATACTCCAACTCCAACAGAGAATGACTACTTTAATACTGATCAGTACTTAGCAGGAAAATGGCAAGGAACTGTTGTTACTCCAATTCCTTCTATGGATCCAAATGGTGGCGACCGTTTAGTGCGTATGGAAGATGGTATCTTCTTACCACGTTACCGCCTACCGACAGAAGCTGAATGGGAATATGCGGCATACGGATTGATCGGAAACACGATCGGTGAGCGTATCACAGACAGAAGATTATATCCTTGGAATGGTGCAGGTGTGCGTAACCCTGACTCTAAATACTTAGGACAAATTTTAGCAAACTACCAAAGAAGTAATGGTGATATGATGGGTGTTGCCGGTCAGTTGAACGATGCCGGGGATATCACAACTCCTGTATTCTCTTATTGGCCAAACGATTATGGTTTGTATAATATGGCTGGTAACGTATCAGAATGGGTAATGGATGTGTACCGTCCTTTATCTCCTGAAGACAAAGCTGACTTCCGTCCATTCCGTGGTAACGTATTCAAAACGCAAGAGCGTGATGTGGATGGTATCATGATCAACGATACTATTAAGTATGATGCTGATAGTAACATCATCTCTATACCGGGTATGGTTCGTTGGAGAGATGTAAGTATCGCTGTTCCGGATGATAACTTGGATGAAAGAAGAAACTACAAATATGCTGATAACATCAACTACTTAGATGGTGATGTTCAATCACAAGCAGTTGGTATCTTAGGTTCTACTTGGGATGCTCCTTGGGATGCAGCTGCATCAGGAAAACCTGAATCAAATGGTATGTACGAGTATAGCGTAACCTCTATGATCAACGATAAAGCTCGTGTTTATAAAGGTGGTAGCTGGAAAGACCGTGCTTATTGGATGGTACCGGGAACCAGAAGATTCCTGGATCAACGCCAGTCAACAGCATGGATCGGATTCCGTTGTGCTATGACACGTGTAGGTAGTCCTCAAGGTTTAGGAAACTAATACTAAAAATATTTATAAAAAAAGCGAGAGGATTTCCTCTCGCTTTTTTGTTTTGCGATAAAAACATTTGCGATCATGAAATTAATTTCAACTTCATTTCTTTTATTAAGCATTCTTCTTATCAGCAGCTGCTCCGAAAATCCCGTTGCAACAGAGGATTCTCATCTTTTTACGAGCATTGATACTACAGGCAGCATTATCATTAAAAAATATGATACACAAGACATCATCGCCAATATTGACACAGCACATAAGATTGTACTATTCAAGACAAAAATGAATGTAACAACGCACGATAGTATTATTAGTGCAGCAGTGATCAAAAGTAAAAATGACCATCCAAGCAATTGGACACCTCCAAAAAAAGGAGAGATCATATCCATTATTAAAAACTTTTATGAATTAAATGGATATGATTGGAACACCTGCTATGGAGACCTTGGATACGGACTAGAAGGAGAACTATTTTTTGAGAATAGAATATATAAATACCACCTTGATGCAGGTGGTTGGATCATCATTTACGACCACAAGACACAACGTTACTTTGGTTGTAAGGGAAAAGATTGTAATTCAAACTTTCCAAGCAATTGTTTTTGTGATGAAAACGGAATTATTGACGAATAATATACCAACAAAAAAGGGCTGAATCATCAGCCCTTTTTATTTATTCATTCAATTATTATTTCTTCTTTTTTGCTTGTTGCTGTTGCTTCGCCATCTCTTCCAACTTTTGCTGGAATTTAGATACTTTCTTCGGCTTTAACTTATTCTCCTGAATCTTCTTGTGCAATGCATCGTGATCGATCACAAATTTTTGCATTACCCAGGTTTGACCGAATGTGAACATGTTCGCTAAGAAGTAGTACCAGCTCAAGGCAGCTGAATAGTTATTCAAGAATCCTAAGAACAAGATCGGCATCAAATACATCATCCACTTCATGCCCGGCATTTGGTTGGTATTACCCATTAACTGACTGTTACTCCAAGTATATAACAATGTAGAAGCAGTCATCAATAAGGCAAACAAACTCACGTGATCGCCATACCAAGGGATATTGAATCCGAAATCATACACTGAATCGTATGTTGAAAGATCGTGTGCCCAAAGGAAACCTTGCTGACGCATTTCGATAGATGCAGGGAAGAAATTGAACAATGCGATCAGGATCGGCATTTGCAATAATACCGGAATACAACCTGCCATCGGATTTACTCCTGCTTCTTTATACAAAGCCATGGTAGCTTGTTGCTTTTGCATAGGATCGCCATCCTTGTATTTTTCATTCAACTCATCGATCTCCGGCTTCAACACACGCATCTTAGCGGAAGAAAGAACCGTTTTATATGCAATCGGCAATAACAATACTTTAATGATGATGGTTAGGATCAAAATGATGATACCATAATTCAGGTTCAAATTATCCAAAGCATTAAAGATCGGGATCACTAAAAAGCGGTTGATCCAACCAAAGATCTTCCAGCCCAAATTGATCTGTTTTTCTAAACTAAGATCATATTCTTTTAATGTTTGATAATGGTTCGGACCGAAATAGAATTTCATGGCAAAAGCTTCGTTTGCACCATGATTGTATGGAATATCAATTGCCGCAGTATATTCTTTAATGTAATTAGGACTGTTTACTTTTTTACTTTCCACCTCAGCCAATGCAGCAAACTCTTTTTCAGCGATCAATACAGAAGTGAAGAACTGTTGTTTAAATCCGATCCATTTTGTTTTACCGGGCATCACCACTTTTTCATCAGACGTTTCAGAGATCTTATCCACATCCTCTTCTGTATTCATATAATATACCGTAGAAGTAGTTTGCTGTGTCTCACTATGCTTTTCCTGTTTCGGAGTTTTCATTCCCCAGTTCAGATCCAGTGATTTGTTGGAAGATGCGATCACATTTTGTAAACCTGCCACATTCACGGTATAACCCAGCATGTAGTCATTTCCTTTTAAGGTATAAACATATTCAATGTATTTCGAACGGTCGCCCGCATACAGCTTTAAAGAAAGCGACTTAGAAGCGTCTCCATTAACAGTAAAACCTTTTTCCTCTGTTTCAAAAAACAATGAATCGGTATTGATCTTTTTAGCGTTGGCTGTGAAAGAAATATTTTGAGTAGAAGAATCCGCATGAAACAGGATCAATGGTTTTCCATCAAATGTTTTATAATTCTTCAATTCCACTGAACCTACTCTACCTCCTTTTGAATGAATATTCAATTTGAAAACATCATTCTCCAATACAATGGTTTTATTTTCACCCATTGCTGCTGCTGCAAAATCGCCATACACTTGTTGTTTCAACAATAATTTTACAGAATCGGAATTCATTAAGCTATCGGGAATGGCAAGCGCTTGAGCAGCTTTTGCAACAGGACTAACTGCTGTAGCAGCAACTGCCTCGTTTTTTACTTTCTGAGCTTCTTCGTACTGAGCAATTGAATCGGTTAAATGCTGCTTTTGAGCTAATTCTTCTTTTGTTGGTTGCGACATTACCAACCAACCGATTAGGATCCCGCCAATTAATAAGAGACCAATGATCGAATTTCTATCCATTTTGACACTAAAATTTAGGGCGCAAAGATAGTAATAATTAGGTTCTTTGAACCTAAAAAGGCAGAACAAAAAGAATTATTTGATCGGAAGCTGAAGGTAAGATGCCATATCTTCCATAGAAGCTTGTAAGTGCTGCAGTTTATCATTTTCACGCACTTTATCCAATACGCCCTGAAATTTCTCCACATATTGCTTTCTGCCATTATTTAACCATTGAGAAGCGTAGTACACCGACTTGATCGTGAGGTCGTTCTCGGTATTCTTGCTGGTGGTAGCCGTCAATTTTTCATAACGTTTATAGCACTCCTGAACATTCTCATGGTCTTCCAAAAAGAAATAACCAAGGATCAGGATAGCAAACAAGGCATCATACAAACGTTGAAAAGCGATCTGCTGAAAATTAACCAATAACAATTCTAACTTTTCAACTGATTTTTTTACGTCTTCATGCGGACCTAAAACTAAAAATCCGCAATAGATGCTATTCAGATTGATATATCGAACGTAAAGTCCTTCATTCCAAATTGGTTTTTCAAGAATTTCCTCACATTTCTTTTTATAGAATTCGATCTGCTGTTTGACCTCTTTTGGCAAGTGGTCGTAGTAATCCTTTTTATATCCTTGATTATAATGCGTTAAATAATAACTGGCTTGAATACTCAGATAAATGATCTCCGGTGTGTTCAGGTAATTCTTCCAGAAACGCAGCGGCTCACGTTTTTTGATAAGATTGGTAGCTTCTTTTTGAAGATCATCCTTATTCATTCTATAAATAAGATGTTTCAATTTCAGGTAATCAACATTCAACTGAATATCATCCGAGAATGAAAATACTACAAAACCATTCTTCTCCAGATCATCTGTTAAGCGATTTAATTCATCAAGGATCTCATCATTATAAAAACGGGCATCATTCAAATAGTTCAAGGTTTGGCAGTATGCAAAACGACTCATGAACTGAATACTTAATGTTTTGCTATTGCGATAGAGATCATAAAACTTCAAATGCTCTTGCATTTCCGCATCCGAAAGCACGCTCTTTCCTTTAAAATTAAGATTTTCGCGCATATACAGATACATCTGATTGATGATATGTTCGCTTTTCAATACCTCGTTGATACGTTGATGGTATTTAATAGAAGCATTTTTATTCTCAGTGATCTGCGCTTGCTGTGCATAGTATTTAAGAACAGCATTCAAGGTGGTAAAGTCTTCTATTTTATCGGCAATATCCAACAATATTTCTGCAACATCATTCGCTTTCTGAAGTTCTCCTTTATTAATAAATTTTTCAATCGCAGAAATATTATGTGTCAGATAAGACGGGTAATTACGACTTAAGTATGATGTTAAACGGAACGTATAGTGAACCAGCTGAAAGAATTTTTTTTTACTCTTTTCGTCTTTTGTCCCATATACAGCTTTACAAAGATCATCGGATTCCAACTGCGTCCATTCATCCTTTCTGATCTGAGTAACTAATTTGTAAGGTAATTCTGCATTACTTTCTTTCAAATGATTTTTAAATTCATTGAAATGAAAATCATCAAGCAATAATATAACTTTTTGTATGCTTAACATCGTGGTAGTTTTATAAATAGATTATAGTAGTTTAGAGCGCCCTAAAATAAATAAATAATTTCATTCTTTCGCATAAATAAGATGTTCTAAAACGCTTTTAACAAATCATTTCTTCAACAAGAAATAAACATTCTGATATTCATTGCTGTTTCAGGATAAAAAACAGCACATAAACTTGCGTTTACCAGTAAATAACGCAGACTATTTCTCAAAAAAAGTGTCTGATGAAAGATCAGTAAACGATCATTGTAATCTGTTTTTTCCGCCTCTACTTTTGTCAAAATCAAAAATCAATTACCATGAGAACAGCTCACTCTTTATTTCTTCTACTGATCATTTCGGTGGTAACAGCAACAGCTCAACCCTACCAGATCGGTCATCGTCAGATCACCTATCAGGATCCGGCAAGAGGCAACAGAAATATTCAAACCGAGATCTATTATCCTGCAGCAACAGCAGGAAATAATGTTGCGGTTGAAACAGGTGCCTTTCCTGTGATCGTATTCGGACATGGATTTGCAATGGCCTGGGATGCCTATCAAAATATTTGGGAGGACTTGGTTCCTCAAGGATACATCATGGCGTTCCCAAGAACTGAAGGAAGTTTGATCCCAGCTCCGGATCATGATGCATTTGGAAAAGATCTTGCTTTCCTGATCACTAAATTACAAAGCGAGAATAGCAATGCTGCCTCTCCATTTTTTAACCATGTAAACAATAAATCGGCTTTAATGGGACACTCCATGGGTGGAGGAAGTTCATTCTTAGCTGCAAAGAATAATACCAATGTAACAACAATGGTAACGCTGGCAGCTGCCAATACAAACCCTTCTTCTATTACTGCAGCGCAATTCATCTCTATCCCTAGCCTAGTGATAGCAGGGGCTAATGACTGTGTTGCACCACCGGCTGACCATCAGATAAAAATGTACGATTCATTGGCATCTGCCTGCAAAACCTACTTAAGTATTACGGGCGCTGCACACTGTGAATTTGCGAACTTCAATGTAAACTGCTCTTTTGGACAATCAACCTGCTCACCTCAACCGGCCATTTCGGGAGCCGAACAAAAAGATGTGACTTCTGATTTTACTAAATTATGGTTCGAGTACTACTTAAAAGACAATTGTAACGCGTGGAATGTATTCAATGATTCGCTGAACTCATCATCCCGTGTTACCGGTGAGCAAAGCTGTAACATCAGCAACCCGGTTATTACTCAGGTAGGACCACAACTGCAGTCAACCAATGCACCATCTTACCAGTGGTATATGAACGGGAATCCAATCTCTGGAGCAAATGCGCAAACCTACACTCCTACTCAATCAGGAAACTATTATGTAACAACAATGTATTACAATACATGTCCATACCAATCTAACACTATTTCATTGACGCTTACCTCGATTGGGGAAGCTGTTCAGAACGAGTATTTCAATGCATATCCAAACCCTGCTTCGGAATTGGTGACAGTCGAATTTTTCCATTATTCGGAAACAACGACTATCGAATTGGTAAACATGTTGGGACAAGTTGTATTTCAAAAACAGATCAACAAAGCTGAAACAAAAGCATCGATCGATGTTTCTGCTTATGAGCAAGGTATCTATTTTGTAAGAGTATCAAACAACAATGGAGTGAAGGTTCAAAAATTAACCATTCAATAAACGATTTTTTGTTGGGGACGATTAGCCCGTATGTTCTTATGAACTGCGGGCTTTTCTATTTTTCCACTCTCCAATCGATCGGCATCACCCCTTGCGTTTCTAGAATGCGGTTGGTCTTTGAAAAATGTTTGCAACCAAAAAATGCACCTCTGGCCAAAGGAGAAGGATGTGCTGCTTTCAGCACAAAATGTTTATTGGCATCGATCAAGGCCTCTTTGGTTTGCGCAAAATTACCCCATAACAAAAACACCACCCCTTTTTTACGATCGGAAACTGTTTTGATCACCGCATCGGTAAATGTTTCCCATCCTTTTTTTTGATGCGAACCGGGCGTATTGGCCCTTACCGTTAGTGTGGCATTGAGTAATAAAACACCCTGATCTGCCCAGGCTTCCAGATTCCCCGTTTGAGCAATCGGAATGCCCAGATCGGCATTTAATTCCTTAAAAATATTATTGAGTGATGGTGGCTTAGCAATGCCAGGGCTTACGGAAAAACATAAACCATTGGCTTGTCCGGGACCATGGTATGGATCCTGGCCAATGATCACTACTTTTACTTTATCAAAAGGTGTATGATCAAAGGCAGAAAAGATCTGTTTCCCGGGAGGATAAATGACAAATTGTTTTTTCTCCGACACCAAAAAATCTTTCAGTGTCTGAAAATAAGGCGCTTCAAACTGCTCTTTCAGCACTTCTTTCCAGCTTTTCTCGATCTCTACGTCAGCCATTTTATTCCCGTGTTTTTGACAAAAGTAGGCCCAAAAGTGCAATTTTTAGGTTTTGTGCAAAAAATATTTATGTCTCTACTTGCATAAATCAAGAATAATTGTAATTTTGTGAGTCTAATAAAAGATTGCTCTAAACCTTTTTATAAGAAAGACATGAAAAAAATTGCACTTTTTACATTATCAGTAGTTTTTGTAGGTTCATTATTAACCTCTTGCCGTAGCCACGAACGTTGTGCTGCATACGGAAAGATCAACAAAATTGAGAGCGGAAAATCTTTCACTGACAAAACTGAAAAATCAATCTAATATTCATATTTAACGCCCTCATTTACCGGATGAAAAAAATCGCAACAATCACCACTATCATTACTGTAACTGTATTATTTCTTTCATCTTGTAAATCACACGGTGGTTGTGCAGCTTATTCAAAAGCAGACGCTCCTGTTAGCAAGGCAAAATCTATTTAATTGTATTCTATGAATTGGCTGAAACTCGATAACGAAAACCAATTAGAGACCATAAAAAACAACTCCTTTGATCCCACGATCAAAGGAGTTGTTCTGTTTAAACATAGCACACGTTGTTCTATCAGCCAAATGGCACTTTCACGTTTCGAAAGAAACTGGAATTTTTCACAACAAGAATTACCTGCGTATTATTTGGATCTGTTGAACTACAGAAATATCTCCAACCAAATAGCAGATCAGTTTCATGTAGAACACCAATCACCGCAAGTGCTGGTGATCAAAGACGGTAAATGTATTTACACCGCTTCTCACTCCGATATCATTGTATCCGATATCGAGCAGCTTTTTAATAGTTAAAAACGATCGTTTGTTTTAGCTCTGCACTTAAGCTTTTCGCTACAGGACAAGTATGAGCGGCATGCTCCAACAATTCCTTTTCCTTATCGGAATAATTGTTCTTAGGCATTGTAAAAGCTACGACCACCTCGCCTACTCTTCTGGGATTCGATTCCATTATTTTGGTGATCTCGATGGTTGTTCCCACGATATCGATCGCATGTCTTTCTGCCACAATTCCCATAATGGTAAGCATACAACAGCCCAAAGAGGTTGCCAGGAGATCGGTTGGAGAAAAAGCTTCTCCCTTTCCATTGTTATCGGTTGGAGCATCGGTAATAATTGTTGTGCCCGACTGTAAATGAATTGCCTCGGTGCGTAAATTACCTGTGTATGTTATTTTTGAAGTTGCCATTTGAGAAAACAATTTAATGATTTTTGCGTTTTTATAGTTACATTTGTAATTACAACAAAGGTAATATAATGTCTAAAAACATTCTTGCTTTTATATTCATTTTAGTAACAGCTCTTCCTTTAGCTGCTCAGCTGCAAGACGATCAATCGAGGATCGACCGTGGGGAGGATCGCAATGTGCTTTACCGCAACGAAGGTACTTTTGGGGTTTATATTCATACACATGGAGGCTTGGGCTTAAGTTACCGCAGAGGACAGCACGTAAGCGGAACACGCAAACGGATGCTGGAGATAGAGGCTCAGAATTTCAAACATCCCAAAGAAGTAAAAACAGTTAATCCGGTATATGATAATGCCAAAGGGTTTGTGTACGGAAAATTAAACTCTTTCCTGATCCTTCGACCTGGCGTTGGTTTTCAAAACACCTTGTATCAAAAAGGCGATAAAAAAAGTGTAGAGATACGGATGTCCTATTTTCTGGGAGCCGACCTTACCTTTGCCAAACCAACGTATCTGGAAGTGATCTACAAACGCGGTGCATTGGAAACACCAACCATTGCTACCGAGCGTTATGTTCCCGGAACGTATAATGACACCGTATCCAATGTATATGGAAAAGCCTCTTTTTTCCGTGGAATGGAAAAAACAACGATACATCCCGGCTTGTATGCTAAACTAGCATTCAGCTTTGAATATGCCGACCGTTACAACCGTATCAAAGCAATTGAAACGGGAGCTGTAGTAGATGCTTACCCTTGGGAACTGCCTATGATGGCACATCAAAAGAACCAACAATTTTATGTTCAATTATACCTCAAAATGATCTGGGGTAAAAAATGGTTTTAGTCAATAAACAATAGAGAACGCTTTTTCGTGATGATAGACACCGCTAACAAAACAGAAGAAAAACAATTTGCAAGAAAACCGGACTGGTTAAGAGTAAAACTTCCTACCGGAAAGGAATACGCACAAGTACGTCAAATTGTATCCACCCATAAATTACATACCATTTGCGAAAGTGGAAACTGTCCGAATATGGGCGAATGCTGGGGAGCCGGAACAGCTACCTTCATGATCCTTGGAAATATTTGTACACGTTCCTGCGGATTTTGTGCCGTTGCAACAGGACGACCGTTGCCTGCAGACTTAAAAGAGCCTGAACGTGTAGCAGAGTCAGTTCGATTGATGAACATCAAACATTGTGTGATCACTTCGGTTGACCGCGATGACCTAAAAGATGGAGGATCTACCATTTGGGTAGAAACCATCAATGCGATCCGTAAGGCAAGTCCGCAAACAAAATTCGAAACATTGATCCCCGATTTTCAAGGAAAATGGGAAAACCTGCAACGCATCATTGATGCCAAGCCCGATATTGTTTCACACAATTTAGAAACGGTTAGACGATTGACCAAACAAGTACGTATTCAAGCGAAATACGACAGAAGTTTGGAAGTGATCAAACGTTTGCACGATGCCGGAGTAAAAACCAAATCGGGCATTATGCTAGGCTTAGGCGAAACGGAAGAAGAGATCTATGAAACGATGGATGATCTGCGCGCTGCAGGATGCGATGTATTAACCATGGGTCAATATTTACAACCGACACCTAAACATTTGCCGGTAGCGGAATTTATCCGTCCGGAAGCATTTGCTAAATACAAAGAAGCGGGTTTGAAAAAAGGATTCCGTTTTGTGGAGAGTGGTCCATTGGTAAGATCGTCCTACCACGCGGAGAAGCATATTTTTTAAGCGCGTTTATTCAAACTTTGATAAAAGTATAGAAATTTTCTATATTGAATAAAAATTCATGTACTTACAAAACAAATGTAAAAATATTTAAACTCATCAGTAACCCTTCTTTATATTTAACTATTTAAACAAAGCACATATTATCTGAGATCAGAATTAATGTTTGTACTAAATAGAAATTTTAATCCGATTGTTCTTCGCCATTGTTAAATTTTCTTATCCACATGATCTTTCCATTTTCTTCATAAAAAAACCATTTGCCATCTTTTTTATCTTCTTTATAAAATCCTTTTTCTTTAGTCTTTCCATTTTCAAAATAAGTAATAAATTCTCCATCAAGTTTATTGTCCTTATAATGTGATATTTGCCAAATTTTATTCTCTTCTCTAAAATACAATTCTTGTTTATATAGCTCTTCACCCTTGTAATATTGCTTAATTTTAAGATCACCATTTTCTTTCAATAGTTCAATAACTTCAACCTTTCCGCTTTTAAAAATCCATCTACCATTTAATTTTCCTATTGAATCATAAAAGAAACATATTCCCTCCTCCAAATCATTTTTAAAAAAAAATTTACTTTTCATTTGTCCATTACGAAAATATCGAACTGCAGCTCCTTCTAATTTTCCATTTTTATTATTGAGCTCTGCTTTAATATTCCCATTTTCGTAGAAATGCTTTTCAACACCTTCTCTAACTCCATTAATAAAGAAAACAGAATCAATTAGACTACCCGTTGGATTGTATGCTAAAACTACACCATCTAATATCCCATTTTTATATGGCTCCTCAGAATATTTTAACCCATTTTCATAATATTTGATTGTTGTTCCATTCATTTGTCCCTTTAAATAGAATCTTTTTTCTTTTATATTGCCGTTACTATAATATCTTAAATAATCTCCTTCTTCTATGCCATTTATATAAGTGATTTTACTTAAAATTTTTCCATCGCCATCATAATACAAACATTCTCCATCTAGCTTACCTTCTTTATAATTCAAAATCAATGAAATTTCATTTTCCTGATTATAAAGCTCCCATTTTCCTGTATATTTCTCAGGAATATCATTATTGTTTTTTGTTTTGTAAACATTGCTTTGCGAGAAATTATTTTGATATAATGCTAACAGACTAAGCAGTAATATTATCTTTTTCATATATATTAAAAATTATATTGATTCGCAGATTAAAGTTGATAAAAATGAATCTATCTTAAATCTATTTATAAATAAAACAGGGCAATAATTTTTATAAAAAAATTCACATTTAAAGAAAGAAACTCAATTTCAATGTTTAAATAGTTACAAATGAGTTAAACAACTATTTGTCATAAGAGCCCTACTGTTTATCCATACAAGCAATAAGAACGATCACAAAGATAATGAATACTCCAAACCGATGATGTATTGGTTTTGAGGGGAAGAAACATAGTATTCGTTTTGGATCAGATAGTAAGCACCTAGCGTATTACGTTTGTCTAATTCATAGTTAAATCCTAGAGCATAGCGGCTCCGGTGCCAGGCGTAATCCGATTCCTGCATCCGTGGATTTACGATCTGGTAACGGGCTTCGAACGACACATAAGGAGTTAAACGCTTACCCATATCATATTTCAATTCTACTTTACTGCGTGAATACCATTCCGGCAAACGTCCATCATAACTGGAATTAATATCTCTTACCTCACGCTGCAAACGATGACGGTATGAAACACTAAAATTCTCGATCTTTTTCTTGAACAAGAGATCCAAAGAGAAACGATGACGGAAACTAAAATAGCCTTCAACCTGATATTTATCAATCCAACGGTAGGAGATGCTGGCCTTAAAAAAATCAACCGGCTTGTAAGAAATACCCAAGTCGGTATAAAATAAATTTAAACGGGTGATGTTCTCCCGCATACGGAATTCCTCGGTTAGCAATACTGCGAATTTTTTATTGATCTTCTTTTCAAAGTTCAATGTGGTCCACAAACCGGCATCGTTGATCACCTGAGCGGTACTACTCAAGCACCACACACATAAAAAAACAAGAAGGATATGTTTAAAGATGCCTTTCATCATTCATAATAATAGATACGGATAACAGCAGTATCTTTTAAAAAATCAACTTTATTGATACTGATACGATTGATCTTGATCCCTGTACGGGATTCCAGATCAAGGATCAATTGCTCACGAAACTCAGGTTTGATCATTTCAATATTTTCGTACTGAATAGTTTTGGATGCTTCTTTTTTAAGCAAGACATTGCTTTCCAATAAATAAGTAAACACCAAAATAATGGCATTCAACAAGGATAATTCATCCCAATTACCTTTACTGATAGCGGTGATCAATCCCATAGCGATGACCAAAAACAAATAGGTCATATCTTTCATGGAGATGCCTTCGGTGCGGTAGCGCAACATAGAAAACACCGCAAACAAACCGAAAGCGGCTCCCATACTCATCTCTACCTTATTCAACAAGAAAGTTATAAGGAAAATGATCAGATTAAAAATAAAGAAGGTGAAGAAAAATTCTCTGTTCTTATAAATGGGATAATAGATAAAACGAATGAGAATGAACACCGAAACAAAGTCGATACACAAACGTGAGAAAAACTTTGCTGAAAGCTTTTCAAACAGATCAAATGTTACACCAACTGTTTCTTCGTTAACTGCTTGCAATAATTCCATGAGTTACTTTTTTTAATGAGATTAATTTCGGTTTAAAATTGTTGTGCTTTATCTTTTCGAATAAACTGATCACTCCAAAGCAATATTTGCTGATGGATCCTTCGCGGACATGATGCTTACGCATCAAGCGAATAAAAGGCGATGCAACAGCCTTATCCTGTTTCACCTCTGCGATCACCAGATTTTCTACATTTTTTAATGTGTCGTTATTCTTAAAATGCAAATTCAGATCGAGCGTTACACGCTCAGGAGAATTCTTATTCACGAGTGTGATCCGGGAATAATTCACCCAAAGCTTGGGCTCCAATGAGTCAGGAACCAGACTTGTTTTTTCTTTCAACAAACCTTCTGCTTTATCCTGAATGGATCCATCGATCACTTTTTGTTTTACTCTGTCTTTGATTGTTCTGCCTTTGTTATTTTTGAATTTCACTTCAAAAAAATTCAGTTCCGATTCTACATATTTTCTGATCCTAACTTTGTAGCGATTTAATTTCCCTCTTCGGTGATGATGAAAAAGATCGAAACCGGGCGTATCGAAATACAGCGACTCATAACGACTGATCCTGTTTCCATTCACATCAAGTATGCGATAATTTTGAACTAATTCAGACAAAAGAGAGGGCAATGTAGAAGAATGGATCAGAAATTTGGTATCAGTTCTATTCATCAATTTAACACTATCCATCTCCGCAAGGGTAATGGGTTCAAAGCGGTTTAATATGTCGTGAACTGATTCCAATTAATAGGTGTAAGTGTACTTTTTGGTTTGGATCAAGTCCCCATTTCCATTATAGGTCTTCTTCTCTGTTTTAAATCCATTCTTGTCGTATGTAAAAAGAGACTTTTTAATCGTCTTTCCTTTATCATCATAGGTAAGTTCCTGAATTTTTTCTCCCAATGAATTATAGGAAAAAATGGTCTTCTCCAATAACTTTCCATGCACATCATATACCAATTCGGTCACCGGATTTTCATCAGCATATTCTGTTACGGTTTTCTTTTTAATAGCCAATGTTTTTTCATCATAGCTTATCTCTTCAACAACATCGTTATTTTTGTTATATTTTTTAGATGATTTTTTCTTGAGGACACCCTCTTTTGAATATTCTTCTTCCTCTATCACATTGCCGTTTCCATCGTATTTTTCATACAATTCTTTTTGTGTTTTAGAAGAAGCGGCATCGGTAACCGTAACGGTAGTTGACTTTAGCTTATACTTCTTGATCTCTTTTTTGCTTTGAGAAAAAGCAGATAAAGAGAACAAAACAAGAAAAAATAATGAAATTATTCGCATGACCTTTAATCTTTAATTACAAATTGTCCAGCATCAACCGTCTGTTTTTTGTCGGTGATCTCTACTGTTTTCACAATAGCTTTTGTCCCTGATGGGCCGGGATCTTTTGAATACACATAAATGGTGTAGGTTCCTTTTCTTAAATATTTGAACTCGAAAGTTCCATCGTAGCTGCACTCTTTTTTATCACCATAGGAAACATCGTCTCCATAAATGATGAATACATCTTCTCCCATCCCTACCCGGTCTTTTGAAGAATCATGAACAGTAAAGGTAGCATTCCACTCTTCTACCCAAATATTTCCTTTGATGGACGAATTTCCGCCTTCGCCTGCAGGCTTTTTACAGGACACGGATAGGATAATAGAGAATAAAGTAAAAATAAACAATGCTTTTTTCATGAGGCGTAAATTTAACATGAATACAATATTAAGAAAATGAAAGGACTTCTATTAGCGATTAACAACTATTTTCTGAACAGACTGCTTATTTATTCTAACAAAATAAATGCCGTTTGACCAATTACTCACATCTACTTTCATGAAACTACCTTGCATTTGAGTAGAATATACAAGTGCGCCTATAGCATTGAGCACTTCTATCGAAGCTTTTTCATTGTCGAGTGAACGGGAGATTGTAATAAACGAGTTGGCAGGATTTGGATACACTTGTACCGTTCCCAATTCATTCTCTTCAATCCCAACCGTACAGTTTTGCATATCAAAACTTGGACTTACCAAGGTGGCGAATGATCCGACACCATCCGGACAGCGACCAATAGAAACATTTGCTGTTTGTGAACCAAATGAAATACTATCGATGATCGTTCCTGAGGAATTGCTTAAAATGACCTTTTCCCCATTTCCGGAAAGTTTAAAATTAGCATGTAAATAAGAAGTAGTGGATGCTCCATCATCTGCCCAAATGATCAAATGATCATTCGGTTGAATAATTGTATTGATCGGGAAAGCATATTTGGTTAAGTTCGTAATATCATCAGTTAAGTATAATCCGAATAACTCTAATGGATTGGAAGTGGTATTATACAATTCTATCCAATCTTCATAGTTTCCTAATTCATTGGTTTGTCCCGTTTGATTGATCGCTAAAAATTCATTAATGGCGACTTGTCCAGGACCGGCAGTTTGAACATTGGAAACTAAAGTATAAAACTCATGCTCGGCACGTTCAGGAGAAAAAATTCCTGCTGATGCATTCTCCGCATAAATGTAATATTGGGCTTGGGCTGATAACATGATGAAATCGGCACCAAAAACATTATCACCTGCAGCACCATCGTTATGAGTACCATCATCAAACATGTTTATTCTAAG
Source organism: Bacteroidia bacterium (assembly GCA_016786925.1). Classification (GTDB taxonomy): domain Bacteria; phylum Bacteroidota; class Bacteroidia; order 2-12-FULL-35-15; family 2-12-FULL-35-15; genus 2-12-FULL-35-15. The sequence goes on along the minus strand of JAEUTU010000011.1, from coordinate 4,942 downwards.
GAATTTTTCAGTCAGGTCGGTTCGATATCCAAGATAAACAACGCTTGAACCCGTTACTTGAGCCGTAATTGTAACTGTACTATTCAATGCCGGAGAAGTATTACTTGCTAATACATTTGAAATAGCTGGAGGGGTTGCCGTAAAGTCGGCTGTACCTTGTAAATAACTTACACGTGCACTCATCAAATTACTTATCCCCGGAACAGTATAAGTCCCCACCACATTATCGGTGCTCATTGCATTTTGAAATTGTGAATAGCTGAAAAATTTATGACTATCCGATTGAACCGCTGTATCAATGGTTGCCTGAATTTGAGTTGCAAGCGTTTGATAGGCTCCACTGGCAAACATTTCATTCATGATGGTACGCATGTGCGCAATATACATTCTTTTATACAGTGGGTTAGACAATGTATTTTTTATCAATGGCCAATACACATCAGTAGAATGAATAGTAGCAGGCAGTTGTTGCATATTCGCAACGGTTAAACTACCCATACTACTAGCTCCACTACCTACATAAGGAAAGCCGCCTAAAGCCATATTCAGATCCCAAACGACCGGATTAAAATGAGTTGTATTGTCTTTGTACAAATAGTAATTCTGACAAAACACACCGGTATAACTATCCAGATTGACCAGCACATTATTGAAGGCCAGCATCCAGATCACACGATCCATATCCAATACATTTCCCAAGCTCGAAGAAAAATTGGTAACGGTATCGCATAGTTTTACCAGATCATTCCAACCCGTATTTGATTTTAATTCATAATAATTAAAATAGCTGGAGCTATCGGTATTGATGTATCTCAGATTGCTTTTAGTTAAAGGAGTGGGAACAGTAATGGGATTGCATTTAAAAAAAGTATTGGAAGAGGAATTAAAATGGGTGGAGACAAAATCTTTTCCAATATTCTCTGCATTGGAATACAATCCAATATAATTCCCATTGATATATACTTGAGCAAAATTCGCTCTTGGACAGTGCATATAGTTTTGAAGTATATCATAAGATAACACCTCGCGTATCATCGAAGGGTCGGCATAACCGTTGCCTAATTTTATATCGGAAACTCCCTGATACGATTGATTCAATACATTATCCAATTCAATATGCAATGGATTTTTTATTTGTGTTGAATCATACGAACTATTTCCTTTGTATTTAACACCGGCACTATCAAATGCAACTCCATTGATGAGTACCGAATCCGCAATAAGATATCCTTCTGCCCCGTATTTGGCAGTATCCATGCGATAATCCCAATCTGGAATAGAGAAAAATATTTCTATCTTCTGAATGGTATTCAGATCATAAAAAGTAGTTTGAGAAAAAACATTCGTATAACTAGTTATTGCAAAGAGCAATAAAAAACTACACTTAAAAAAAAACGATCTGAAACGCATTTAGCTTTATTTAATGATCCATTTCACATTCGAACGGGTATTCTCTGCATCAACTGTAACAGTGTATATTCCGGCTGACAAAGATCCTCTTTGCAATGTAAAATTTGATTGATTAGAAATATTAAAATTTTGAACCAGACGACCTGCTACATCATATACAAACACCGAAGCTTTATTAAGTGGCGCATTGAACATGAACACTGATTGGTCATCTGTCGGGTTCGGATAAAATTGGAATGATGCAGCTGTTTCTTCCGCAATGCTTGTTGCAGAACAAGCAGAACATGCAGAGAAACATATGGTGCTCATTAATGTATCATTAACAGAAGTAAAAGATCGATTAGAATTGGTTGCACATGCTCCGGGAACGATCTCGGTATTGATCAATGCATTTCCATTATAAAATTTATACTCGTAAGTAGATAATGAATCTACATAGGCAATTATTTCATAAACAGAAACAGCTGATGGATCAGCAAAGGTGTACATGATCGTGTTGGCTGCGTTCCACGACTGAAAACTTCCTGCCACATGCACTCCATTTGATGAAACAGTTTCATTTTGCATGTCCACATAAAAGCGCACCAGCTTTTTGTTTTTAGGAGCATTGCCGGCAAAACGTATCGCACCTACGAAAGTGGTATCATTAGCTAATGAATCAATATAGATCCAACGGTTATCATTAAAATTATAACCTACTCTCGATTCAAGAGGCACGAACTCGGCCTCATAGAATTGATCACCGTTTACAAACTTATATTCATATTTAGCAAAAGCAGGAATATCTACAACCGTGCTGTAGATATTTGTATCAGCCGTTTCTTGAGTAAGCAAAGTATTCGTGGTCCAATCACCACCGGGAAAGCCTGCTGCCGTTTGAAAATCACCGGTTACTCTTACTCCTAGCGGACTAACTATAAGCCCACTCATATCAACAGCAAACTTTACTTTTTTCGCAAAAGCAGAGCCCGATACAAGAACAGATGCAATAAGAATTAAAAATACTTTTTTCATGTTTTTATTATTTAGAAATGATCACTCGTGTATGAATTGGTTTTGCATTTTCAGGTTGAATGGCGATCGTGTACATGCCATTTCCATATTCTGAAAGATCCAATTGATATAATGTTTTATTTTGAAGGACTATTTTACCCAATGCATCGTACACAAAAATATCGAAGCGTTTTCCTGTACTGAATGTATCCTGTATGTTAACGATACCGGAAGAAGGGTTTGGAAAAATGTTAAATGTAAGCTCTTCCAATTCATTGATCCCGGTAGGAACAGCAAAATTGTACCCTTGAGAATACTGATACACACAGCCGTTTGCATCAGTAATACGCACCAAATAAATACCCGATTGAGTTGGTGTGTAGGATTGATTGGTTGCTCCGACAATTGGCTGACCATTTAAATACCATTGATAAGTAGTCGCAGATGTTGAATTCAGTGTTCCGGTAGATTCTGAAATCGTAGGGATAGCAGGAGCAGCATTATTGATGTAACATTCCGGATAACGGAACGCTTTTGCATTGGCACCGGTCAATGTTTTTGACCATAAAAGTGTTCCTGTAGGACTAAATTCTTTGATATAACCGGAAATACCCATGCTGATCAGAATATTTCCGTTTGGTAATTGTTGAGCGCCACCTTCATTACTATTGTAACCACCGGAAGCCTGACGCAAGGTATAAGTAGAAGGGAGATAAGCAGAGCCTAATGTAATACTATAATTATAGCCTGCAACCGGTGGGTTAAAAATATCGGTACAAGAAGCAGTAGTAGAAATTCCTTGATTGTTATAACCCATTAGTTCGCCTCCATTCGGACAATCTTCGGCAATCCAATGTGCATCATGAACCACATTCAAAATTTTTGTTCCTGTTGCGCCATACGCAGCCGGATTTCCCCAGCGATAAAGAATATCACCACCTTTACCGGAATTTCCACCGGAGTGAGTAGCAGCTTCAGCAGTTGCTGTACTATGATCGATCACATAGATCTCACTTAAGTTATGAGAACTAAATGTTATTTGATCGAGAATAGGGTTGTAGTGAACACCGTTTAAATGCAACCAATCTTTTTGAGCATTGTAATTAATGTTCAATAGTTCAGGATGATTTACAATAGAAGTCTGGTAATTAGCAGCAGAAGCATTGGTGTTTTGCACCAAATGATCCCAAGCATGCCATTCCCATACAACAGTTCCTGTGGTTGCTCCAGTAGGCATCACTTCCACGATCTTATCCGGCCACATGGTACCACTATACGTAGAACAACCGGCAGCAGCAACTTCACCAGATGTTTTTGTCTCGTATGCTATCAACAACACATTTCCATTCGGCATCGGACAAATATCATGATGCGAACAATAAGCGGTAGTTGAATAAACATAATCCCAAACTACATTTCCATTATAATCTAACTTTTGTACTTCCCCACAAATAGGTCCACCGGTAAATGAATTACCTGTTTTAGCGATCCCTCTCCACAAATAACCACCCGGCATTACGTAGGTGGAATAACCTGTTTTTTTTCCAGTAAGATCGGTCCAGGTATGATACGTTGTTCCATTGGTATCCAACAAATAAGCTGTTGTGGAATTTTTAATACTGTAAGATGTGTATCCGGGATACTGTTGAGCATTGGCAACATATACCAGCAATAAGGCGAAAGCAAATGCTAAAGACTTGAAAATGTTTGTTCTCATTTTTATTGTTTAAAAGTTAATAATGGGTGAACTACCATTATTTGACGTTAAATTTATGTTAACCCCTTGGTTTAAAAAAATTATTTTCAGAATCGTATGCTATTTAGAATATATATAAATGCATTATCGGAATTGTAGGCACAACGAATTCATATAAAACAGAGCATTTGATACAAATAAAGTATATTTGATGTCTAAAATTCATCCGAAATGAATAAAAAGGAGATCAAGATCGATTATTGGGAATATGATACGGAGCAAGAATTAAGTGCTCAGGAGCAAGAATTATTAAAACAAGCCAGGGTCATTACCGATTCGGCTTATGCACCTTATTCCCAGTTTCATGTAGGAGCCGCTCTACTCCTGAAAAATGGCAAGATCGTAACCGGAAACAATCAGGAAAATGTGGCTTATCCCAGCGGCTTATGTGCCGAAAGGGTGGCCATCTATGCTGCCGGAGCACATTATCCGGAGGTCCCGATCGAAGCGATTGCTGTAACCTGCAAATCAAAGACCTTTCATGTAAATGAACCTTTATCCCCTTGCGGTGCCTGCCGTCAAGCCATTGCGGAGTACGAAATGCGTTACAAAACCAGTATCAAGATCATTTTGGCAGGTGAAACAGGCAAAATAAGGGTAGTGAAAAGCATTTCCGATCTTTTACCCTTTATGTTCAAGGCCGAAGAGCTCAAAAAATCCTAATTTTCGAAGGCTAAACAATCCATGAAAATGGATGTTTTATATCAATATTATCGTTAAATTTGTTTTCTCTAAACTATGAAGAAAATGGAAAAAGTTGCAGCTAAAAGTAAAAAAGCATCT
>JAEUTU010000114.1 GCA_016786925.1 Bacteroidia bacterium | reverse complement strand
GAAGGAACAAACTACGATGTAACAGGTAAATTAACGATCAAAGGAATTACAAACGAGATCACTTTCCCTGCTGTTATCACAATGAATGAAAAAGCTGTTGTAACAGTTGCTAAGATCACAGTAAACAGAACTAAATTTGATATTAAATATGGTTCAGCTAGCTTCTTCGAAGGAATTGGCGACAAAGCGATCTATGATGATTTCGAATTAGCAGTGAATGTAGTTGCTAAGAAATAATAGAAAAACAATAAATAAAAAAGCGCCATTGAAACTCAATGGCGCTTTTTTATTTGGATAAATGCCAATGAAGATAGTCTTGATCCTCGGCTTCAATGATAAAACCATTGTTTTGAAGGATTTTTTGTGAAGCTATATTTTCTTTCCTTGTCTCAGCTTTCACTTTCTTTACAGAAGGCTGGGAGAGTGCCCAATCCAACAATAAACCAACAGCTTCCGTCATATAGCCCTTTCCTTGATATTTTTCGTAAGTCCCATAACCTATCTCGATAGCACCTTGTTCATCGGGCATACCTTTGATCATCATATCGCCAACCATTTTATTCTCTGACTTCAGAATAATGGTCCAAAATGTATAAAAAACATATTGTTCTTTTAGTAAACTCAATTGGGGCAATACAACAGTTTGAATGACTTCTATTACTTCTTCCGGCACAGCACGACCATCAGGAACAAGTCCCAAATCCAATTCCAAAGAAGGATCAGGTAAAATATATAATTTCATCTGCTCCAAAGTCAATGGTATTACGATCAGTCTTTCAGATTCTAATTTCATAGATGGAATAAACCTTTAAAAATAGTTGCGTGTTTTTATTCCAATCATTTCAATATCTACTCGATTATGACTTTTTTGGTAATCATCTGATTTTCCGATTCGATTATCAGAAAATAGATCCCGGATGGTATTTCTGCGGTATTCATAGAAATGAAAGAAGCTTTACTATTCAAGACCTTCTCTTGATAAAGTATCTGACCAGTAAGTGTCATTAGTTTTATTTTTGTTATTCCTAGACTCTTTTCACTAAATGAAATATTCAAAATTTCTTTTGTAGGATTAGGATAAACACTGACAACAGATTCATCGATCTCCGATTCAATAATACTTGCACAAGTTTCAACTTCAACCCATACACTATCTGTGTAATTGCATGTTGTATCTTGTGTATAGCTTACATAGTAAAATCCTTCTGATGATGAGTTAACCGTCATAATGGATGGATTTTGAACATTGGATGTGAATCCATTAGGTCCGCTCCAAGTATAAATTCCTCCTCCTAAATGTGAAGTTGAATTCAATTGCAAACTTGCCCCATCACACACTGGAGAGTTTGAAAAGGCATTTGTTACACAATTTTGAGCGCATGATAAAGTGGCCGTGCTTATCGTATCAATGCTAAATTCTACCGTAGCAGGAATGTTGGCATAATTTGTAACCATCACTAAATAATACTCTCCACTTTGTGCTCAGTAAACATCTAATACTTCCATAAAGTCGGTAGAATAGCTACAATCAACAGCACTGGATTGAAGTGATATTGAATCGGTGCATGGTGTTGTAGGGGAGGAGAAGGGGCCCCAGCAAATAAAGTCGATATCCACTCCGGTATCTGTTGAATCTACCTGGATCATGTTGATCACCAGATCACCTGGTGTATCTATTTGAAAATAGAACCAGGAAGGATTTGGCTGACTGCCTAAACAATCATAATTAGGACCGGTTTCTGCTGTTTGATCAACGCTTGCCGGAAACGACATATTTCCTGCCGGACAAATTTGTGCGGCATTGACACATAGTGGTGAGGTTTGTGCAACTCCTGTGAAATAGACAATTGTTAGAGCGAATGTGAAAAGAAGTTTTTTCATGAACCAATATGCTTTAATGAATATATCAAATGTAATAAAAAAGCCCCCATCTTAAGATGAGGGCTTTTGATATTAATTTTGAGCCGGTGCTTGTTGTTGTTCCGGTTTTGGTAACAACACTTTGCGCGACAATTTAAACTTACCTGTTTTAGGATCTACACCGATCAGTTTTACCTGGATCTTTTCTCCTTCTTTCAAAACACCTTCCATGTTCTCTAATCTGCGGTGTTCAATTTCAGAAATGTGTAACAAACCATCTTTACCCGGCATAAACTCAACGAATGCACCGAATGCCATGATCGATTTTACTTTTCCTTCATATACTTCACCTACTTCAGGAACAGCTACAATACCTTTGATCTTCGCTAATACCGCATTGATCGCATCAGCATTGGTTGCAACGATATCAATGTGACCCATGTTATCTTTTTCTTCGATAACGATCGTAGCACCTGTTTCACGTTGCATTTCCTGGATGATCTTACCACCTGGCCCGATAATAGCACCGATAAACTCTTTAGGGATCGTCATTTTCACGATACGAGGAGCATGTGGTTTGTAATCTTCACGGGTTGTTGAGATCGTTTTGCTCATTTCACCAAGGATGTGTAAACGTCCTTCTTTCGCTTGATTCAATGCTTCAGCCATTACTTCGTATGGTAAACCATGTACTTTCAAGTCCATCTGACAAGCAGTGATACCATCTTTTGTTCCGGTTACTTTAAAGTCCATATCTCCTAAATGATCTTCATCACCAAGGATATCGGAAAGGATCGCATATTTACCTTTATCATCTGTGATCAATCCCATTGCAATACCTGAAACAGGTTTAGTGATCTTCACACCGGCATCCATTAATGCAAGTGTACCTGCACAAACTGTTGCCATTGATGATGAACCATTTGATTCTAAAATATCAGAAACAACACGAACAGTATACGGATTCTCAGAAGACAGTACTTGTTTCAAAGCACGTTCAGCCAAGTTACCATGTCCTACTTCACGTCTTCCAGGACCACGGTTTGGTTTTACCTCACCGGTAGAAAAAGCAGGGAAGTTATAATGCAACATAAAGTTGTTTGTACCTTGTTGCAATGCTCTGTCGATTGTTTGAAGATCTAACTTCGTACCTAACGTAACTGTTGTTAATGATTGTGTTTCTCCACGAGTGAAGATAGCAGAACCGTGAGCAGAAGGTAAATAACCAACTTCGCTCCAGATCGGACGGATCTGGTTGGTAGCACGACCATCTAAACGAACACGCTCATCAAGAACAACACGTCTTACAGCAACGTATTCTACTTCGTGGTAATATTTCTTAGCTAATGATTCACTTAATGTTGCTCTTTCTTCTTCAGCAATACCATCCCAGAATTCTTTGAATACTGCTTTGAAAGCTTCACCACGTTCTTTTTTATTCGGATTTTTTGATTTAGCAACAGCATATGCTTTATCGTAAGTAGCTTTGAATACACGCTCTTTCAATTCAGCATCGTTTGTTTCATGGCAATATTCACGTTTTGTGATCTTACCTTTTACAGCTTCTACTTTTGCTACTAATTCGTTGATTGCTTTGATCTGTAATTTGATCGCTTCGTGAGCAAATTTGATCGCCTCTAACATTTCTGCTTCAGAGATCTCTTTCATTTCACCTTCCACCATTACGATATCTTTTTCAGATGCAGCAATGATCATATCGATCACAGATTTTTCCATTTGTTCAACAGTAGGGTTGATCACTAACTGACCATCTACTTTACCAACACGTACTTCAGAGATCGGTCCGTTGAACGGAATATCAGATACAGCAACAGCAGCACTTGCAGCCAAACATGCAAAAGCATCTGGAGAAGTTTGTGCATCTCCAGAGATAAGGGAGATCAATACTTGTGTATCAGCATGATAATCTTCCGGGAATAATGGACGTAATGCACGATCCACTAAACGGGAAATTAATACTTCATAGTCGGATAGTTTAGCTTCGCGTTTGAAGAAACCACCAGGGAATCTTCCTGCAGAAGCGAATTTTTCTTGATAATCAACAGATAATGGTAAAAAATCAACTCCTTCTTTAGCATCTTTGTTAGATACAACTGTTGCAAGCAACATGGTGTTGCCCATTTTTACTACAACAGATCCATCCGCTTGTTTTGCCAATTTACCTGTTTCTAATGTAATTTCACGTCCATCAGCTAGTGTAAACGTGTGTGTAATTCCAATTTGTGACATAATTTTTTTGTTTGTATCCTCCGAAGCTTCAGCGAAGGATGGGTTTTTAATTTATTGTTTTCTTTGACCTCTTTTTACTCGATTTTGTAAACTATAATAAAATACAAAAAGCATCCCGGTGTTCCGGAATGCTTTTTAATTGTATATTAAATAAGCATTAAGATTACTTTCTTAAATCTAATTTTTTAACAATAGCACGGTAACGCTCAATGTCGTTTGCTTTGATATAATCTAACATACTACGTCTTTTACCTACTAAGTTGATCAATGCACGTTGAGTACCAAAATCTTTTTTATTTGATTTCAAGTGATTCGTTAAGTGGTCAATTCTGTGTGTAAACAAAGCAACTTGTCCTTCAGCAGAACCAGTGTCTTTCTCAGATTTTCCGTGTTTTTTGAAAATGTCTTTTTTAATTTCTGATGTTAAATACATTGTATTAGGTATTTTTAATTTTTAATTTTCGGACTGCAAAGATAAATATCTTTTTTAAATCTGCAATATTTTTTGCTTCAGATTCAGAAAAAAGAGGGGAGTCCCACTAATTTTTGAACATTTTCAGCAATTGCGCCAATTTATCCTTTAACTCGGTACGACTCACGATCTTATCCAAAAAGCCATGCTCCAATACGAATTCAGAGGTTTGGAAACCTTTAGGAAGGTCTTTTCCAATAGTTTCTTTTACCACACGTGGACCCGCAAAACCGATCAAAGCTCCCGGCTCCGCAATGTTCAAGTCGCCCAACATCGCATAAGAAGCTGTTACACCACCTGTTGTTGGGTCGGTCAGGAACGAAATATAAGGTATCTTGGCTTCAGCCATCAAGGATAATTTAGCGGATGTTTTCGCCATTTGCATCAATGAAAAAGCGGCTTCCATCATACGTGCACCGCCTGATTTAGAGATGATCATTAATGGGATACGGTTCGCTAAACAATAATCAATTGAACGGGCTATTTTTTCACCTACTACCGATCCCATGGAACCGCCAATAAAGCTGAAATCCATACAAGCAACCACCAGATCCTCACCATCTACTTTTCCATGTGCCGTGCGGATAGCATCTTTTAATTGTGTCTTTTTTATAGAATCCTTTAAGCGGTCGGTGTACTTCTTTGTATCCGTAAAACTTAAAGGGTCGCCAGCAGTAAGATCAGGATTCAACTCCTTAAATTCATTGTTATCAAAAATGATCTCAAAATATTCTTTCGAACCAATTTTTTCATGATAGTTACACTCCGCATTCGAGCAAACATATAAATGCTGTGCATGCTCATCAGAAGAAGTGATCTTCTTACACTTCGGACATTTGTACCACAATCCTTCCGGAGTTTCTTTCTTTTCACCTGTTGTGGTAGTAATTCCTTCTATTTTTCTTTTAAACCAACTCATTTTATGAAGTATTAAGTCTTAAGTATAGAGTATTAAGAAACTTTTCTAAACACCTACACAGCGACTTGTTTAAGCTATAGTAATCGTATTATCTAAATAAACATCTTGAATGGTGTTCAACAATTCCACACCTTCTTTCATTGGTTTTTGGAAAGCTTTACGGCCGGAGATCAAACCTTGACCACCTGCACGTTTGTTGATAACAGCTGTTGTTACTGCTTCAGCCATATCACTTGCACCTTTTGATTCACCACCGCTATTGATCAAGCCCATTCTTCCCATGTAGCAATTTGCTACCTGGTAACGACAAAGATCAATTGGATTATCTGTTGTTAATTCTGAATATACTTTTGGATGTGTTTTACCATGTCCGGTAGCCAAATAACCACCATTCTTATCCGATAACTTTTGTTTGATGATATCTGCTTGAATGGTTACTCCTAAGTGGTTGGCTTGCGATGAAAGATCCGTAGCTGTATGATAATCAACTCCATCTTTTTTGAACGCACTGTTACGGGTATAGCACCATAAAATAGTAGCCATTCCTAATTCATGCGCTCTTTCAAAAGCTTGTGCTACTTCAACGATCTGACGGGAAGATTCCTGTGAACCAAAATAAATAGTAGCACCAACAGCAACAGCTCCCATATTCCAAGCTTCTTCTACCGAACCAAACATGATCTGGTCAAATTTATTCGGATAAGAAAGAAACTCATTGTGATTGATCTTTACTATGAAAGGGATCTTGTGTGCATATTTACGTGATACAGATGCCAACACACCATACGTAGAAGCAACAGCATTACATCCACCTTCGATCGCTAATTTTACAATATTCTCTGAATCGAAATACATTGGATTTGGTGCAAAAGAAGCGCCTGCACTGTGCTCAATTCCCTGGTCAACCGGAAGGATACTCATGTACCCTGTGTTAGCCAAACGACCGGTTCCGTATAGTTGTTGCAAACTTCTAAGAACTTGTGGACTGCGGTTCGATCCCATGAAGATACGATCTACAAAATCGTTTCCAGGTAAATGGATATTTTCTTTAGAGATCGTTTTACAAGTATGGTTCAATAAGCTGTCAGCATTTGATCCCAATAGTTCTTCGATTTTTTTAGTTGCCATATGTATCTATTTTGCTATTATAATTTTAGGAAGGCAAAGCTAATAATTTTTTATGATTAATGAATAGGCTTTTTTGCCTGAAAAAATGCAGAAAAATAGAAGAAATCCCTAGAACGGATATCCAATACCGATATTGAAGGCTAAAAAGGAATATTTGCGGTCGTTATGACTCAAACGGTAATCTTCCTTCCAGGTATCATTAAAAAGATTCTTGATCACCCAGCGCTTGTCCTCCGCAAATTGAGGATCACGCACTTTTACGCCCATATCGAAACGCAATACGAAAAAGCTGAAATCGGCACGTAAACCAACACCGGAACCAACAGCGATTTCTTTATAAAAACGGTCGAATTTGAAATCACCACCCGGACGGGCTGCATTGGGCTCTTTTAACCAGACATTCCCCGCATCTACGAAAATAGCGCCATGGATCACTTTCAACATTTTAAAACGATATTCCACATTCGCTTCCAATTGTCCATCGCCCAATTGATCAAAAGTAAATTCACCATTATCGGAATAGGAGCCCGGGCCTAATGAGCGCGACTGCCATGCTCTAATACCATTGGCACCACCACTGAAGAAACTACGCTCGAAGGGTAGGGAAGGGAAGTTACGTAAGGGCTTACCGATACCGGCTGCTATACGGAAAACAACCTTATTGATCTCATTCGAGTTATAATAATACCTAAAATCCCCATCTATCCTTAAATATTGTGAGAATGGAATGCCCAGTAAATTGAAACGGCCTAAGCTGTCTTCTGTAAATGTTTCAGGTTGTACCTGATTGGTCAGTTCATAAATTCCACGCAATATATTTCCGCTCGACTCGGCATTTAAACGGAAGAACTTAAAATTTTGATCTTTCTTAATATCCTGCTCATTAAAGGTAAAGGTGTAGCGAGTACTCGTTGAAACGTGGTTACTATAACTATTGATGATGTATAGATCACGGATATTATTAAACAAGTTATTCTCAAAGCTCGAACTCAAATTTACCTTTACCAAATTGGCAACCAATGGACTGATTGTATGACGTTTAGTAATTGTTTCTCTCCAGGAGTAACCAAAGGAAAGATTGGTGATCTCGCGCGTAAAATCGGGTCTGCGCTGGAAACTATACGAACTCGTTAAAATGGTTTTCGGACTCGACCTTTTGGATGCTTTTACATTAAAAGGAACCAAAAAGCGTGGGATGTAAAGATTCACTTCCGGAATTACTTCAATGGTATTGAACTGCTGAGCCGGACGGGAAAGGTCGGTAAGGTCGTTTAACTGATTCGAATTTTGATCGTTCACCCTTTGCGCTTCGATACCACCTTTCAAACGGATCTCCAATATTTCAGCACCTTTGAATAAGTTACGATTCTGATATACCATACTTCCGGAGATACCCAAGTTACCTCCGGTATTTGTTCCTTCTGTTTCAATCGTATAGGACTGTTTTAAAACCGGTGCCATTTGAATGTAACAATCCAAGTATTCCCCTTTTGCTTTTTTAAAGGAGATGTTGATCGATCTGAATGCCCTTAATTCAGCCAGTTTTTTATAGGTGTCTTCCGCATTTTTCAATTGGTATAATTCACCTTTTCTTAAAAAGATCGCATTTAAGACCAATTTCGGTTTGTAATTCAATTTGTCGTGCGACAAGAAAATAAAATCCTCAACTCTCAATGTGTCTTTTGACTCTCCGTCTCTTTTCTTGGAAACAAAATCGGTTTGTATATACACATTGTTGATGTAATAACGCTGATGCGGACTTTCGATGATGGAATCGGAATAATCAGAATACTTGGATGCGAAATTTTTGATACCTAAAGTGATATTCACTTTTCTATTACCAACATTCGTATCCACTTCGTAGTGCACATAGTCCTTGGTAAAAAAATAGTAACCATTGTTACTCAACTCCGTTGTGATGCGTTCCCGTTCTTTTTGCAAAACATCCACATCATAATTGTTTCCACGTTTGATCAAGGTGTTGGAAGAATCGGCAAAAACATAATATTGAAGTAGATTGTCCTCTATATCGTATGTGATATTGTTGAATTTATAGGGAGCTGAGGCTTTGATCTGATAATACACCTTCGCCCGTTTTCTACGTTTAAAATAAACGGAATCTTTTACTGAACTAACAAAATAGCCTTTATTATTTAAGAGCGATTTGATCTGCTTAGCTGATTTATAAGTAAGCAATGAATCATAAACTACAGGTGCTTCACCAATATTCATGAGCCACTCTCCAAACAATTGACGATTTTTTGTTTTCGGTTTCTTTCCCTTTGCCTTACGCTTCATATTCTTCTCCTGCATCTTACTATCGTAAAGAATACGCTTTCTTCTTACCTTATTTTCATCCACTTGGTTATACAACCATAAATGAAAACGGAAAGCCAGTAAGATCTTTCTATTGGGCTTTTGCTTGATATAACTCTCGATATCCGACTTGTCGACATCGGTATCTTTATCTATGACCGTATTCCTAAGCAATAAATATTCTCCGGTTTTTAGCTTTTTGGTAGGATTACAAGCCGCCAGCAGCAACACAAAACAGGTGCAAAATAATAAACGACTATGTGGTTGAATGCGGAGCAATGGTTTAAAATGATATGGCGCTAAAATACTATAAATCTTTGTTTAATTCGCTTTTTTACAGAAGTGATGTGTTTAGAAATTAAAAAAAATCATGTAGGTTTGTCAGCAAGAAAAGGACCAAAGATGCTTTCAAAAAATCAGATCAAATTTGCTAATTCATTAAAACAAAAAAAGGAACGCGAAGCGCTTCGCTTATTTGTTATTGAAGGAAGCAAAATGGTAAAAGAAGCTTTAGCGTCCAGCTTAAAGATCAAGCATCTGTTTGCCACGGCTGAATTTATTCACCAGAATGATCTGGAGCATTATCCTGTGGTTCAGGAAGTGACAGTGTCTGAATTGGAACGCATCACATCATTGGTTACACCCAATGAAGCTTTTGCTATTTGCGAAATGCCATCCTATCAATTGCTTGCCTCAGAACTCAAAAACAAGTTGAGTCTGATATTAGAAGACATCAAAGATCCGGGAAATCTGGGAACCATCATCCGTATTGCCGACTGGTATGGGATCGAGCATATTATTTGCAGCGAACAAACTGTAGATGTCTATAATTCCAAAGTGGTACAATCCACCATGGGATCGGTTTGCAGAATAAAAGTACATTACACGGATCTGGCTCTATTCTTTGCCAATAACCGCCAAAATGAGAAGATCCCGGTTTTTGGCGCCTTGCTGGAAGGGGAGAATATTTATAAAAAGAAACTGCCTGCCGGAGGCTTGATCATAATCGGAAATGAGTCGAAAGGCATCAGAGAAGCCTTGATACCAATGATCGATCAAAAAATACATATTCCTTCTTTTTCACACTTCAAACAGAGTGGGGAAGAGGCTGAATCATTGAATGCAGCTATTGCTACGGCCATTATT
>JAEUTU010000083.1 GCA_016786925.1 Bacteroidia bacterium | reverse complement strand
GGATGGAACTTTTTAGCCAATTCACGATAGGCTGCTTTTATTTCATCAAGAGAAGCAACATTTTTAATCCCTAGTATCAGATAAAAATTCTTAAAAGCCATTAGAATTTAGCGCGGTATTTTCGTTTCATATTCTGCGAATTAATGGTAGCATTTCGCGGATATTTAATAGAAAATGACAATGTTATTTTTTTCACTTCTCCCGGTTGAACTGTTTGAGCCCAGGTAAGTTTGCCTGTTTTGGTATCCAGCTCTCCTTTACTGATTTCAATTGGTTCAACAGTGATGTCGCTCTTTGTTGATACTGGAAGTTGGTCTTCCAGATCGATCTGAACAGCTGTTTTTCTATTGTTCTTGATCACCATTTCGTAAGCAAAGGTTTCTTTGGTTGTATTGCCCAGTAGCTTCTTGCTGCTGTACTCTTTTATCTTACTGCGTGTTACAAGCACTTTGTTGTCGCGCCCAAGAGAAAGATCGAGTGTATCATCCGTACTACGCGTATACACATACGATTGACCCACATACGTTCCTGAGAAATATACATTGGCAGGGCCTTCCACTAGATTTAAATCTTCCCAACCGGTAATTCTTGCCAATAAAAAGGCATCACGATCCAGCTTCGCAACACAATAATGCTTGTAGGTTGCCGGCAGCTTGTATTCGGTAACATCAACGATATAAGGCTTTGCATCAGAAGGAACGGTGTAATTGGTTTTAATATCAAACTCCGCACTTAGTTCAGACACTTGAATCTCTTCAAACTCAATCGGTTGTTTTATCTGCTGCTGCATCTTCTGTTTGGGCTTTTGCATCTCCAACTCTCCACTTATGGCATTTTGCATATAACCTTCGTTCAGCTGCATAGCAGGTGCATTATTGGAATATTCATTATACTTCTTATAGGCGGTATTATTCATCACATAATCCAGATTCCAGGTTTCAAGAATAGGTTTTGCAGCACTTTGAGAAGGATCGGCTGTTGAAAGCTTGATCTTTATATCGTTCCAGTCTACACCAGTATTGTTAAATACTTTTGCTCTATATTTTAATTCGATAGGCTGATTGATATCTTCTGCTTTCAGGTCATAGCTTGGTGCCCAGCCGGCATCCATCACAATATATTTTAAATCAATTGTGGCAGTGGTTTTTATTGTACTATACAATAATATGGTGATCTCAGACGTAGGCTGATTACTTTTTGCGTTGAGTTCGTTTAGTTGTTGATTGATCTTTGAAATACTTTCATTCAACAACTTTGTTTTTTTCTCCAGCTTATAAAGCTCTGCATTGATCTCTTTTATCTTAGTTCTATAAAAATCGGAAGCCAATTTTAATTCTGCTACAGCAACACCTTTATCCGTACCACCGATCTCCTGATTCTTGAGTAGCATATTCTTTTCTGTAGAGTAAGCATCAATATCATAATTGGTAAGTGCTACCGCCTCGCTCAACCATTGAACAGAATCTTTCAACTGTTTTATCTTCTGACTTTCTTTTTGATTGGCCATGTAGTTAACGGCATCTGTAATAGATAATATGGAAACGCTATTCCCCACATTCACTTGAATACTTTTTGAAACGATCTTGGGAGAAAGTCCTATAAAAACGATCTTGTTTCGCCCTTGATTAAGGGCAACTTGCTTGGAATGATTCACCTCTGCACCGTACAAGTAGATTATTGCAGACTGAACAGGAGAATTAACCTCCTGAGTAAACTCTGTTGTTTGTGCATTTATCACTAAAACGACAAACAACATTACCAGTGATACAACTATTTTTTTCATGAGTTAACGTATAAAAAAAGCCCTGACAGTTGATGCTAATACAATTTGTCAGGGCTTTTATATTTTTTAAAAAAATTATTTTTTTTCTTCTCCTTCTTTTCCAGCTGTAGCAGGAGCTACATCTTTTAGATAGACTGTAGAATAATCTCTGTAGCGCATAGGATTAGAGTAGAATCCGTGTACATTTGATTTAACCAAACGGTAACTTTCTTCATACCACAACATTAATACAGGAGCATCATTGATCATCAATTGCTCTGCTTTTAAGAAAGCTGCATAGCTATCCTCGATCGTTTTTGCAGCCTTTCCTTCTTCGTATAATTTGTCGAATTCAGGATTTTTATAACGTGGAGTGTTCGGGAATGATGGCTGAGTAGCATCAGCAGGAACACCTGCACCGTATAAAGTCCATAAAAAATTCTCCGGACTAGGGAAATCAGCGATCCAAGCAGCACGGAACACCTCTGCACGACCGTATTTAGCATCTTCTAATTTTTGTTTTTGTGGAACTACTTCAAAGTCAACATTTACATTTAATACTTCCATCAATTGTTTTTGTATTTCCAAAACAACGTTCGCATTCTTAGAACCACCACTATTTAATTCGATCTTCACTTTTGGGAACCCTTTACCATTTGGATAACCTGCTTCTGCCAATAATTTTTTAGCTTTTTCTGCATCGAAATCATAACCGGTGATCTTTGTAATATCGTATCCTTTGAATGAAGGAGGGCAAATTCCGTTTACACCAGGACCATACGCCTCACCTTTTAATACATCTTCAATGATCTTGTTTCTGTCAATTGCATAGCTAAATGCCTGACGAACTTTTACGTTATTGAAAGGCTCTTTCGTTAAGTTAAATTCATAGTACTGACTAGCCATTTCAGGAGAACGCTCCAAGATGAACTTCGGTGGTTTATTTTGAAAGTTCGCGATCTGGCTCTCCACCATATCTTTGATAGACTCAGAAGGCAAACCTATAACCATTGCCAAGTCACCGTTTTGGAAATTATCCAATTCCTGCTTTTTAGTAGGCAAGAAAGTGACAACAATTGAGTCCAGGAAAGGCAATTGATTTCCTAAAGAATCAGTTCCGTGGTAATTATCGTTTCTTTTTAGGATCAATTTATCTGTTGCTTCATTTTGAACATACATAAAAGGACCTGTTCCCACTTTCATCTCGATACCATATTTCTCAACTGCTTCTTTAGCAACAACACTAGCTGCTGGCGAAGCAAGAATATATAGGAAAGAAGAACTTGGTGAAGTAAGTGTTATAGATAACGTGTAATCATCTACCACTTTTATCCCTTCAAGACTCCCATTCGGCTTTCCTTTACTTGCTTCAAAGAATTTGTTAGCACCAACTACTCTATCTTTAAAAGTAGCACCAAAGTTGGAGTTATCTTTGCTGTCAGTACACAACAATTCAAATGCATATTTGAAGTCAGCCGCCTTTACTTCTCTTCCCTTTCCGCCTTCAAAACAGTCGTTATCTTGAAACAAAACACCTTTCTTTAAATTAAAGGTATAGGTTGTACCGGTAGCATCAATCGACCATTTTTCAGCCAAACTTGGGGTAATAGAAAGGTCTTTAGGGTTAAAACGTACCAAGCCTTCATAAATCTGGTTAGCAATATGAGCCGAACTAATATCTGTTATAGCAGTTGGATAAAGGGTTTGAACCTGCTCTGTTTCATTGATTCTTAAGGTTCCACCATACACTTTATCGCCTTTAGCAACTCTATCTGCTGAGCCTCCATCTGAGGTTGAGTTGGAGCAGGAATACAACAATACCGTTAATGACAGGACAAACAATAAGGATTTTTTCATAATTTGAGAATATATTCGTTTTAAATAAGCTAAAATCAATTGCAAGATTACTGCAACTTTGCCAAAATTCCAAGTAAATATACAAATTTAACCTAAATTACAGGAAAATGATTTTTTAACTCGAATTAACTATAAGAATAGACAAATTTGATTATTTTTGTGACCAATTAAAAAAAAAGGCAATTTTATTTTGAAATTGACAAATAACATTATAATATTGCGTTCGAAAATAAGTAACGAGTAAACAGTTCTT
The DNA here is from genome assembly GCA_016786925.1 of Bacteroidia bacterium. Classification (GTDB taxonomy): domain Bacteria; phylum Bacteroidota; class Bacteroidia; order 2-12-FULL-35-15; family 2-12-FULL-35-15; genus 2-12-FULL-35-15. The sequence continues at coordinate 54,836 of JAEUTU010000083.1, read as the reverse complement.
GTTTTTTACTATAAAAATGAAAATGAAAAAGATATTTTTTGCAGTTATTAGTTTAGTTATTTCAACAACAGGTTTTGCTACCGGAGTGATTGTGTTGGAAGGAAACTATCAAGGTAAAAACCTTTATATACAAAACCCATTTGCCGGCTCAGGTGTTGGTTTCTGCGTACAGGAAGTACGTGTTAACGGAAACGTTACTACCGATGAGATCGCATCAAGTGCATTTGAAATTGATTTTAGAAATTTACAATTAAAGGTTGGCGACAAGGTAGAAGTAAAGATTACTCACAAAGATGATTGCAAGCCTAAAGTATTAAATCCTGAAGTTTTAAAACCAAAGAGTACATTTGAAGTAGTTTCTATGAGTGTTGACAAAGACCTTACTTTCAAATGGACTACAAAAGGTGAAACAGGAAAATTAGCTTTTACAATTGAACAGTTCCGTTGGAACAAATGGGTAAAAGTTGGTGAAGTTGAAGGAAACGGTACATCTGGCGAAAACAGTTACTCTTTCAAAGTCGCACCTCATTCAGGAAAAAATCAATTCCGTGTAAAACAAGTTGATTATACCGGTCAGCCTAAATTATCTAAAACAGTTGACTATATGTCAACCGCAGCTGAAGTAACATTCTCTCCTGCTAAAGTATCTAAAGAGATCGGTTTCTTTGCAGGAACTACACCTGTAGAAACAATGTTTGAGATCTACGATCAATTTGGTAATATTGTTAAAAAAGGATTTGCTTCTACTGTTGATGCATCTAACCTTGCTAAAGGAGCCTATTACTTGAACTACGACAATAAAATGGGCGAGTTCATTAAGAAATAATTTAAAACGTATTATTAGAAAAATCCCGGTAATCTATCGGGATTTTTTTTTGTAAAGATCCTAATCCTCTCATTATGTTAAAAATCGAACACCTTGGTATTGCAGTAAAGAACATAGAACAATCCAATGGGCTATTCAGCAAATTATTCAACAAAGCGCCCTACAAATTAGAAAAAGTAGAAAGCGAAGGTGTATCTACATCATTCTTTATGATTGGTGAAAGTAAGATCGAACTGTTGGAGGCAACCAATCCTGATAGCGCTATAGCAAAATTCATCGAGAAAAAAGGAGAAGGGATCCACCACATTGCTTTTGAGGTGCAAGACATTTATGCAGAAATGGAGCGCCTTAAAAAAGAAGGATTTACATTATTGAATGAACAGCCGAAGAAAGGGGCCGACAATAAACTGATCTGCTTCCTTCACCCTAAATCTTCAAACGGAGTGCTAATTGAACTTTGTCAGGAGATACGAGGATAAACTATTTGCTATTCATGATATCCGTTTGTCTACGGATGGACTCATCGTGTATCAGTTGATACAGTCCTTTGATAAAATCGTGCGGGAGTCCCAAAAGTTTAGCAGTTTCTGAACTTCTCTCAAACAAAGCCTTCCAATGGTTCAGCTGAAGGATAGTAATATTGTTCTCTCGTTTATAGTTACCGATCTGCTCCGACACGGCCATTCGTTTTGCTAATAATTCTAATAGATCATCATCCAACTTTCTTATCAAACTTCTTAACTCGTCTAATTTAGATTTCAGCTCTAAACTCTCGACAGAAGCACAACGTATTTGAAGGTCCTGAATGATCTTATTCAATTGCATTGGTGTTACTTGCTGTTTCGCATCACTAAGTGCTTTCTTGGGGTCGATATGCGTTTCTATCATCAAGCCATCCATATCCATATCCATCGCTTTTTGGGCAACGTAAGGAATCAATTCGGGCGAACCACCAATATGTGAAGGGTCGCATATAATAGGCAAGTCAGGACAAGTTGATTTTAGATCGATGGCCAATTCCCATTTGGGTGAATTCCTAAATGGGCCATTATCGTAAGAATGAAATCCTCTATGTATAGCCGCTATTTTCGTTATTCCTGCATTATTGATCCTTTCCAATGCACCTGCCCAAAGCTGCACATCGGGATAGATCGGATTTTTTACAAACACAGGAATATCAACCCCTTTCAGCACATCCGCTATATCTTGAACAGAAAAAGGATTTACGGTGGTTCTCGCTCCGATCCAAAGGATATCAATACCTGCTTTCAGGCATTTTTCAACATGTTCAGCAGTTGCTACTTCTGTTGCAGTCAACAAGCCGGTTTCAGCCTTAACCTTTTGCATCCATTTCAAGCCAATATCACCAATTCCCTCGAATGTATTCGGGCGTGTTCTGGGTTTCCAGATACCGGCTCTAAAAATAGCATTGGGGAAATGTGTGGCAATATCAGAGGCCGTATGCAACATCTGTTGCTCATTTTCGGCACTGCAAGGACCTGCAATTAGCAATGGGCGTTCAAATGAAGGAAGCCATTGCTTTAGGGGAGTTATGTTAAGATCTAAATTCAATTGTTATCAATGAAAAACTCCCGCAAAGTTACGGGAGTTTTTCGAATGAACACTTAAAATATAATTACCAGCCTAATATCCAGGCAAACATCAATGGAGCAACAATCGTTGCATCACTTTCTACGATGAATTTAGGTGTATGAATATCTAATTTACCCCATGTGATCTTTTCGTTAGGAACAGCTCCTGAGTAAGAACCATAGCTGGTTGTAGAATCAGAGATCTGGCAGAAATAGCTCCAGAAAGGAATATTTTCCATTTCCATATCCTGATAAAGCATTGGAACAACACAAATAGGGAAATCACCCGCAATACCACCACCGATCTGGAAGAAACCAACACCTTTGCCTTCTGAATTTCTTACATACCAATCAGCCAACCATGCCATGTATTCAATACCTGATTTCATGGTTGAAGCTTTGATCTCGCCTTTAATGACATAAGAAGCAAAAATATTACCCATGGTTGAATCTTCCCAACCCGGAACTACTATTGGCAAATTGCGTTCTGCAGCAGCCAGCATCCATGAATCTTTCGGATCGATCTCATAGTACTGTTTCAATTCTCCACTTAATAATATTTTATACATATACTCATGCGGGAAATAACGTTCTCCGGCAGTATCAGCATCTTTCCAGATTTTATGAATGTGCTTTTGTAATCTGCGGAATGCTTCTTCTTCCGGAATACAAGTATCAGTTACACGGTTGTAGTGGTTTTCCAACAGATCCCACTCATCTTGCGGAGAAAGATCACGGTAATTGGGTACACGCTTATAATGCGAGTGAGCCACCAGATTCATAATATCCTCTTCTAGATTGGCTCCTGTACAAGAGATAATATCTACTTTTCCCTGACGGATCATTTCCGCCAAAGATTTTCCAAGTTCTGCCGTACTCATAGCACCAGCAAGGGTTACCATCATTTTCCCCCCTTCGGTCAAATGTGTTTCATATCCTTTGGCTGCATCCACTAATGCAGCTGCATTGAAGTGTTTATAATGTTTTTCAATAAATTGAGAGATCGGTCCTTTATTCATGATTCGTAATTTTTAATTGGACAGCAAAAGTACATTATATAAGTAATTTTAAAAAATAAAAAATAGCCTTATCTGTAATCCTTTCAAATAGGGCACTTTACCATTCCTTAATACCATCTTAACCTTATTTTTTCAATTGAAATATACCTTCGTAAAATAAAAATGCAAGCATGAGTTTAAGAAGAAAAAAGGTACTGCTGGTTTACGAGAATGTGACCGAAATGGAAGAAGCCGAGAAATATTTGATAAACAATGGCTATCAAACTTCTAAAGCAAATGAGTTGGAGAACGCCTTAATGTCTGCTATTGACATGGCCCCAGATCTTATTGTACTGAATTTATCCAAGAATGTACATGAAATAGAGTTGTTCAATAAAAAAGTAACAACAAGCATCCATAAAAAGGTAGAATTGCTAAATATTGTTGATTTAGAGTCATACTTAAGGATCACGGTAAATGAACATGTAGCGATAAAACCAGTTAAACCTGGACTGCTACTGCATTTGGTTCGATTAATCGCAAAAAACTGAAAATGAACAAATTGTTCATAATTGTTTAATTATTTTCTAACCTATTCTGCTTTTTTTTACTATATATTTGTACTGGAAATAAAATCATTTCCCAAAAGTGATCACCCTACAAGAGATCTTTTACTCAAAAGATTATTCCGAAACCACTTTTAGTTGAAATACTAAAAAAGTGAACACCCTACAAGAGGTCTTTCTTACAGAAAGATGATTCCGAAACCACTTTGTTAACTGTTTGATCAATTATTTTTGAACATGAACGAAGCTACTCTTGAAAAATATCAGCAATTAAAAATTGTTTGGTTGTTTGCCCTTATTGTTTGGGCGGGCTTCAGTTATGGGCAAGCGACTTTGCCTGTTTCAAGGACAGCTTGGGGTGGAGCCGAACCTACGGGATGGACAAACTCTGGTTGCACACAAAGAACAACCACTTTTGCATGTAGTGGAAACGATGGGACTATATTCGACACTAATGGAGACTCCAGAAGAGTATTTTTTACAGGAACTCCCAATCAACTAATATTCAAGTTAAAAAGCTCATCTATGAGTGGGGCATCAAGCCTTTTAGTCGAAGAGTCTGCAGATGGAACCTCATACACTACACTTGGCACCTACGGAACTGCTGGAGGAGCTACAGCAATTACTGATTGTGCGAATATAACATTGACATTGCTAAGCACGACAAGATATATTCGTTGGACATACACCAAAGGCAGTGGAAATTGTGACATGGACGATGTTAATATCAGTGCGTCAGTATCAGCACCAACTCTTACAGTAAACCCAACCTCACTTAGTGGTTTTACTTATTTTGTAGGAAGTGGACCAAGTGCTTCACAATCTTATAATTTAAGTGGCATCAATTTAACCGGTGCCCCCGGAAATATTACTGTTACAGGCTCTACAAACTATGACGTGTCAGCCGATAATATCACATTTGGTGCGTCTGCATCCATTCCTTATTCAAGTGCAACACTGACTGCTACTCCGGTTTATGTTCGCTTAAAAGCCAGCTTAGCAGCCGGCTCTTATAATTCTGAAACAATAGCCAATGCCGGTGGAGGAGCCACTACTGTTAATGTAACATGCAGTGGAACCGTTACCGCATCAGCGGCCTCCGATATCATTACCGCCAATGGAGAATCGGCAACGTTATCATCTATTATCAATACTGCCGGCCCTCTAACATCTGCTCAAGGAACACAGGTTTGGCAATTTACTATACGGGATGGAGGAGCTTCTGCTGATGCTGATAACCTATCTACAATCGTAACAGCTATCACATTCTCACAAACAGCAGGAGATGCTGTAGGAACATGGAACACTGCCATTCAAGCAATTGATCTTTTTGATGGAGCTACGAATGTGGGCTCCGGTATTGTAAGTGCAAACCAAGTTCAATTTACCGGATTAAATATTAATGTTGCTGACAACAGTCAAAAAACAATCTCTGTTCGTTTAACACTTAAATGTGGTTTAGGATCAGGGAATAATGATGGTGACGATTTTGGATTTCAAATCTCCAATGGGAATGTTACATTTTCCAGTTCCGGCTCCGGTAAAGCAGCTTTCTCTGCAATAAGCACTGCTAATGGATTAAATGCAATAGATATTGTTGCAACACAATTAAGTTTTACTCAACAACCTAGTACCACCTCACTCAATGGAACCATGACACCGAATGTTGTTGTAAGCGCAACTGATGCATGTGGAAATATAGACGTTTCTTTCTCAGGAACAGTAACTATCACTTCAACCGGTACACTTTTTAGCTCACCACTAACAGCTACACTAACATCGGGCAGCGCAACATTCACATCCATTGTTCATACAGTATTAGGGACCGGATTCACACTAAATGCAAGTTTAACAGGATTAAGTGCCGCAACGAGTACAACATTTGATATCACTGATGTTACCATTCTTCAACCCGGAGATATTGCTATTTTAGCTTTTAACACACAAATTGGTTCAGGAGAAGACGAGATCAGTTTTGTTTCCTTCATTGACATCACACCCGGGACAACTATCGATATTACAGATAATGCATACGAAAAGTGTGGGACAGCTAATGGATGGGGAATAGCAGAAGGCTGGATCAGACTTGTTAGAAATACTTCTACCTTACCGGCAGGAAAGATCGTAACCATCCATGTTGATATAAGCGGTAACGCAACAGTAATTGCACCTGATGGAAATTGGACCTGCTCGAAGCCTCAACCAACCGGACAAGGCTCATTTAACTTAAATGCTGTTGGTGAACAGATCTTTTTTATGACAGGTGGAGTTGTAGGTGGTCCGGGAGCATCAACAGCTACTTCAGATGCCGGAACATACAGCGGATCTTTCCTTTATGGATTTAATACCAAAGGAAATATTTGGACACCGATGTGTGCGAATGCTGCTGGAGGAGGGACACAAAACTCTGCTAAACCGGTCAATTTTGATTGCTTTCTTGTTTGGCCTACAGCACAAGCTGATATGAATAAATATACCGGACCGTTAACAGATACCACACAAAGACAATGGATCGATCGAATTGGAAATCCGGCTAACTGGACAGGCTATGCGAGCTTAGCTGCCTACGATGCAGGTCCTGATTATGTAAATTTTAACGGCACGAATCTAGGAAGAGATATCGTTATTTTGCCGGGGGGTGGAAGTTTTACCGATGGTGTATGGACAGGCTCAACTAGCACTGATTGGTTTGAATGTGCTAATTGGCAAAGCATGAGAATACCGATTGCTACAACAAATGTAACCATTGATCAAACAGCTATCAGAGACTGTCAGGTGGGTGTTACAACGGGGACAGCTGTTTGCAACGACCTATCATTAAGTTCAAACAGTGCAACAGTAAGAAACTTATCTGTCATCAATACTTCAACATTAACTGCAGGAGGGAATGTTAGTATTTCTAAAACGGTAACAAATGCTAATTTGAGCTTATCAGTACTCAACACTGGAACATTTTCTTGTAATAATCTTACAATTACAGGAACAGGAAGTGGAGCAGAAAATGCTCAATTTTTGAATAAGTTCAATACAACATCCGTAACAATAAATGGCAATTTAACTTTAAATGCAGGATCAAAGATGGATCTGACCAATACGGGCAATTACGGAATCGTCCACTTAAAAGGAAATTACACTAACAACGGACTGGAATCTGATCTAAAACAAACAAACTCTTTTATACATTTTGATGGAACAGGAAATCAAAGTATAACAACGAATAGTTTTAATGAGATATTTGGAAATGTAGTTGTCAATAAAAGTGCAGGTAGTCTTACATTAAATAACAACTCCGAAATTGAGAGCAACTGTGATTTCACATCCGGAATTGTCAACTCTTTAGCATCAGCATTATTGATCTTTCAGGACAATGCAACAGCTACAAATGCAAGCACAACGAGTCATACATCCGGTCCCGTGAGAAAAATTGGAGATGATGCATTTACATTTCCTATTGGAAAAAATAATAATTATGCTCCTGCAAGCATCTCTGCTCCTTCTCTAGCAACCGATCATTTCACGGCTGAATATTTCGGAACAGATCCACAACCAAGTTATGATCGCTCTTTAAAAGATATTACTTTAAATAATATCAGTGCATGTGAATATTGGATCATCGACAGAACCAACGGCACATCCAATGTAACAGTAGATCTTAGCTGGAATACACCACGTAGTTGCGGAGTTGGAAGTTTGGCAGACTTAAGAGTTGCCAGATGGGATGGAACGATGTGGAAAGATCATGGCAATGGAGGAACTACTGGAAACACAACAGCAGGAACAGTTATCACCTCAGCCGCAGTAACTTCTTTTAGTCCATTTACACTTGCCTCTACTTCGCTTTTGAATCCATTGCCGGTTGAATTACTAACTTTTACAGCTACTCCTAACAAAAAAGTTGTAGATCTATTCTGGCAAACAGCAACAGAAATAAACAACGACTTTTTTACTATTGAGCGCAGTAAAGATGGAGAACATTTTAGCACTTTAAAGACAGTAGATGGCGCAGGAAATTCTAATGCATTGATCAATTATTACGATCAGGACACGCAGCCATTAGAGGGCATTAGCTATTACCGCTTGAAACAAACCGATTTTGATGGCAACTATTCTTATTCAACTATTGCATCTGTCAACTTCAATAGCAATGATAATATTGTAGCAAACATTTTTCCTAATCCGGCATTCAACGAATTAACCCTTTCGTTGAATAATAATCAAACTTGTACTGTAAGTATTTACAACATGCTTGGAGAACGTGTATTGCAACAACAATTCAATGACAATGTTATTCATATTAATATTCAAGATATAGCAAAAGGCGTTTATTCCATTGCTATTTCAAATTCAGAAAAAACCGAATTATTAAAATTTATAAAACAGTAAATCATGGATTTTAACAACATGCTTGTAATGATCGATAGTGGCGATGAGTACAAACCAATGCGTCCAATATTAGACATCGATAATCGTCAGTCATCCGATATTGAATCATTCCAGAACGCAACATTACGCCCAATCTTTAAGATGCAAAATGAAGCGATCATTCATGTTTTCCGTTCACATCTAGCAAAAAAGAAATTGCCATTCAAAGAACTGAAAAATGAAAAGAAAAAGTTACTGATCCATGAACAACTAAAATCAGATAGGTCGTTAAAGCAGTTCTATATAAAAAGCACATTGGCTCTTTTTACTGTGCAAGAGCATGAGTTTTATGCCAATCACAAAACGGAGATCAATAAAAGAATTACAACATTGTTGATTGAACGTTTATCTTCTCAAGCAGAGAAAATAAGTTTATAATTCTATATTTAATTTTTTATAGGTAGCATCACGCTTCAATTCTCTGACTTCGCCCGGCTGCATGTTCTCGAGGCGAATGCCTTCAATCGCTATCCGGATCAATCTCAAGCAAGGAAAACCTACACCGGCTGTCATTTTACGCACTTGATGAAACTTCCCTTCGGTGAGTGTCAACTCGATCCAGGAGGTTGGTAATCGATCACTTATCGGGTGGCCGCGAGGAGGTAATTTCTCAGGCTTAGGAACCACTTTTACTTTACAAGGTTTGGTTAAGTACGGACCTGCATCCAATGCAATGGAGACTCCTGCTTCTAATTGCTTTAAAGCTTCTGTTGTAATAATACCCTGCAATTGCACTAAATAGATGCGTTTGTGTTCAAAAGCCGGATTCAATAATTTATAATTGAGCTTTTTATCGTTTGTGAGGATTAAAAGTCCTTCTGAATTTTCATCTAAGCGTCCAACCGGATAAACATCCTTTGGAAAAGGGAAGCCAAGTTCTCCCAAACATTTTTTCTTTTTATGAGAAGAAGTAAATTGAGAAATGATCTTATAAGGCTTGTAGATAATATAGTAGTTCATTGCGATGTAAAATTAAAAAATAAAAGCATACTATTTTTTAAATACAGTATCCGCAATACCTTTATTCACCTGATAATTAGTAAGTTTAATATATATTTTTCCTTTTTTAGGATCTTTTGTTTTGTCCTCCGGTGCTGATTTTGTATTATTTATGTCAGCAACAACACCTTTGGGGATCTTGAATTTTTTGACATCTACCGTAAAGATCATTTGGTCGGGCAATCCATAATTGATCTGAGCACCATAAATGTATTCCGTTAATATGGTTCCATTCGATTTTGTTGTAAGCTGTGATTTTAAAACCACATTCCTTTTTACATCGATCCATAATTTCCCAAGAATAAGATCGCTGGTATCAGAAAGAGGAATAACATTAATGATCGTTGCCTGATCTTGTTTGATCATTTCTGTTCCTGAGATCAATGCATCAAATGAACTAGTATCTGTCAGCATTTTTGTGATCTGATCAAAGCCTTGACGGGGAACAATGGCAATGCTTTTCGACTCCACCTTAAACTTATCTTTTTGTTTAAAATATATTTTTGCATCGATTGGGAGCATTTTAACAAAAGGAAGATCAACTTTAATATTGGCTTGTACAGAATAATCTTTTGCCATTATCATTTTTGAATAGACAGCATTCAACAGTTGTTTTGCGGAACGCTGTGCTTGAAGGCTTGATGAGGAACTCAGCGCTAAGACAATAACTACTAATTTTAAAATTGGTCTCATGATAGAATATCTTTCTTGTTGAATTTGTAGATCGCAATGCCTAATAACACAACTATATGAACAAATAAGACGGTGATCGAATTGATGATCTGATCCATTGGTAAGGGATCTTCAAAAAAACTTCTCCATGCTGCCATGTGAGTAGTGAACAAAAATGGCTTGATCATATCAAACAAAGGCACATCCAATGTTCCAATGATGGTAAAAAGGATGATGATTCCCATAGTAGAAACAATTGGTCCGATCGAATTTTCTGAAAAGCAGGATAGTGTGAGTGCTAGAGTAGCGATCATCACTAAGGCTAAATAAGCAACCAAAAAGCCGTAAAAGAAACGCCAAGAAATATCTGATTCCTGCAATATCACTAATCCATCACTTTTTAAAACCATCAAATCACCGGTGCCAAAAATCATCTTTCCAATAAAGATGGCCATGAATCCCATCCAAAGAAGGATGATCAATGTGTAGGCACAACCAGCCAGGTATTTAGAAAGTAATATGCTTGTCCGAGAAATGGGTTTGGTCAACAACAAACGGATGGTACCCATCGCTCCTTCACCAGAAACAAGATCTCCTGTTACAAAAGCGATCAACAAAGGAATATGGATGATCAACATTTGTAGAATGATGAATGCCATGAGGTTTCCATTTAGGATGTTTCCTTCAAATGCCAGCGACTGTTCAAAGGGAGCTGTGATAAATGAAATGTACATCATTCCATCCAGTTTCATCGCTATCAGAATAATACCAACAATGAGTGTAATGGCTCCCAAACCGATATAACTACGCGGTTTCGCTGCAATTTTGATAAACTCATTATATGTACTTCGCCAAAACATCCTTTAGTTATTTATCAGTTTCAAAAAGTAATCTTCCAACTTGCGCTTTGTTTCAATTGAAAACACATCAATTCCCTGCTCACAAAATCTTTTATTGATCGATGGGATCTGAGATTGCGAAATATGAAGCAAGATCGAATTCCCTTCTGTTGATTCTATTTTAATCGAACTATCCGATTGAAGAAGCTGAACGGCTTTCTGTACATCGGAAACAGAAAAGGATACGATCAATTCCTGTCCATTCAATAATTCGGTAACTGAACCTTGTACAATTGTCCTACCTTTGTTGATGATCACCATTCGATTTGCTATCAACTCGATCTCCGAAAGAATGTGCGAAGACAATAAGATGGTCTTATTACGTTCATTCTTTAGTTGTAATATTAAATTTCGGATATCAATGATCCCTTGCGGATCGAGCCCTGTAGTGGGCTCATCGAGTATGATCAATTCCGGATCATGAATTAAGGTTTGAGCAATCCCCAATCGTTGTTTCATTCCGTGTGAAAAACCACTAACCTTATCTTTTTCTCTGCCTTTTAAACCAACAAATTCAATGATCTCGTGTACTTTCTTTTTAGTTACAGCAACACCGGAAAGGCGTGCAAATAATTCGATGTTTTTTTCAGCTGATAAATATTTATAGAAATCAGGCTTTTCAACGATACAGCCTATTTTAGAAAGGATCTCATTCCTATTCGTCAGCAAATCTTTTCCGAACAATTTTAAATCACCGGCCGTTGGTTTGATGAGTGAAAGCATGGTACGAATGGTTGTACTTTTTCCGGCACCGTTTGGACCTAAAAATCCAAATACATCACCACGATACACATCAAAACTAACATCTTCAACAGCATGGAATTTTCCATAATGTTTTACAAGATGATTTATTTCGACTATTTTCTCAGGGGATGATGACATTCACAAACAGAAATATACAGCAAAGTTACTTTTAATATTATTCCTTTGAAGGATCCAATGCTTTTTTATAAAACATTAACACTCTATCGCGAGCAAATTTATGCTCCACAATAGGTTGAGGATAGGTTAGTTCTTCAAACTCCGGAACCCATTTACGAATATACTGCAGCTTCTCATCAAACCGTTTCGTTTGTTCGTAAGGATTAAAAACTCTAAAATAAGGTGCTGCATCACAACCGGAGCTGGCTGCCCATTGCCAGCCTCCATTATTTGCAGAAAGATCAAAATCAATGAGCTTTTCAGCAAAATAAGCTTCGCCCCAACGCCAGTCGATCAAGAGATGTTTCACCAAAAAACTTGCTACGATCATTCGAACACGATTATGCATAAATCCGGTTTGATTTAATTCGCGCATACCGGCATCTACTATTGGATAACCCGTTTCACCTCTGCACCAGGCATCAAACTCCTGCTCGTTGTTCCTCCATTGAATACGATCATATTGTTTTTTGAATGCACCGTTTACAACATGAGGAAAATGAAACAAGATCATCATATAGAACTCTCTCCAGATCAATTCATTTAACCACTGGTCATTCCATTCTTTTGCTTTTGTGGCGAGCTGTCTGATACTCACTGTTCCAAAACGCAGGTGAACACTCAAGCGACTCGTTCCATTGATGGCGGGAAAATTTCGTTGCTGATCATATTTTCTGATCTGCTGTTCATCCAATGGAGGAATGCTTAATTTTTCCCCAGATGATTCAAAGCCAATATCTTGCAATGAAGGCATTGAAAGTGGCTTGATACTTATAAAACGGAGAAAATATTTTTCAGTAGGATAAGAACGTAAATAGAAGGAATTGAGCTTACTTTTCCATTTACGCATATATGGGGTGAATACGGTATAAGGCAGACCATCATCTTTTACAACTTCGTTTTTTTCAAAAATGACTTGATCTTTAAATGTATGTAGCGTAATCTTCTTTTTTGCCAACAGATCAGAAATTGCCTTATCACGCTTTATTGCATAAGGTTCGTAATCGTGGTTTGTATATACGGCACTCACATTATGATCTGAAAGTACTTTTTCATAACACTCCATAGGAGTTCCGGATAATACTAACAATGAAGAACCTTGCTTCTCCAATTTGTTCTTTATATCAGCTAGCGCCAAATGAATAAATTCCACGCGCTTGTCCTTTTTGTTATCGAGCTTATTGAGAATATCGGAATCAAAGATAAAAATGGGGAGAACCGGCTTACCACTTTTTAGTGCATGATATAAACCCGCATTATCTTCCAGACGTAGATCCCTACGAAACCAAAACAGAACGATCTCTTCTTTTTTACTCATCGCTTATTAAGCATTGGTGCGAATGTAATTCAAAAATTCGTTCTTGGTTTGCTCATTCAAAAACTTACCACTAAAAGATGTGGTAACAGTTGAACTATTAATATCTTGTACTCCTCTTGAAGAAACACATAAATGATGCGCATCTATTAAAACAGCTACATCATCTGTTTGCATCACTTGTTTGATCTCATTAGCAATTTGAATGGTCAATCGCTCTTGCACTTGCGGTCGTTTAGCAAAATATTGTACGATGCGATTCAACTTTGATAATCCGATCACTTTACCATTGGAGATATAAGCTACATGAGCTTTACCAACAATAGGGACAAAGTGGTGCTCACAATTAGAATAGAACGTAATATTCTTTTCCACCAACATTTCACTGTACTGGTATTTATTTTCAAAAAGTGCAATTTTAGGTTTGTTATCCGGATTTAATCCGCTAAAAATTTCTTTCACATACATTTTTGCTACGCGGTGCGGAGTACCGGATAAACTATCATCGTTGAGATCCAATCCAAGAATATTCATAATATCTCTGAATTTTTCTTCGATCAGTTCAATTTTCAGATCATCATCTAATTTGAAAGCATCTTCTCTTAATGGAGTATCTATAGATGTCATCACGTGATTATCTCCGATCTCATCAACTGCCACCTTTATCTTATCTTGTATCATACTTATCTGTTTAATTATTTTAAGATTTTGTTAAACACTAGTTTTTAGCCGAAAAATCTTTTAATTGATCCATTAGACGTTTTCTAGCTAAAAATATTCTGCTTTTAACAGTGCCGATAGGTAAATTCAATTCATCGGCTATCTCTTTGTACTTATAACCATCATAATAGCGTGTAAAAGGAATTTTGTAATCATCCTCTAAAGCATCAATTGCTTTTACAATTTGCTTATGATTCATCTGCGATTCTGCACCTGGCAAATTCGCACCTGCAACCGGTTTCACAACCGCCATATCTTCGGTATGTTGAATGATCTGACGTGTTTTAACCGATCTTCTGTACGAATTGATGAATGTGTTCTTCATAATGGTATATAACCACGCTTTTAGATTACTTGCATCTACAAACTTATCACGATAAGTCAATGCTTTTAAATAAGTGTCCTGTAGTAGGTCTTGCGCTTCTTCCGAATTAAGCGTTAGGCTGTAAGCAAAATTCTTCAACGGTGTACGCTGATTAATGAGTTGCTGATTGAATTCTATTGCTGTCATGGTTGTGTAGTTTTAATTTTGTTTAACAAAAGTACATAAACATTAAACACAAATCCAAATATTTGTTTAATATTTTTAAAAATAAATTAAACAAAATTAAATCGGACTAGCCTTAATAAAAGTAAAGTGCTGAATATTAATTACTTAGAAATGTATTTTAAAAAGCTGGAAGGATCTTTAAAATTGTGGATAGAAGCTGGGAACTTTGTATTCAGCTCCGACAATTGGCTTCCGGAAACAAGAATCTTGGTTGAGGAGAAAGTTTTTCCCAACTGTTTTATATATTCTTCAAGGTCATTCATGCTGTGTGTAAATACCGTTACCAGACAGTCGGGCTTTCTGATCTCTACAACCCTTTTAAGATCATCGAAAGGAACTGATTGCCCCAAATAAATAACCTGATGACCGTTTATTTTGAGAAGATATGTATAATACAATAGTGCCAATTCATGCAATTCATTCTCTGGCAAGAACAAGATGAACTTTTGAGCATCATTCTTTTCGGGAACAACAACACCATCTATAGCCACGATCAATTTCTGGCGAATAAGATTAGAGATAAAATGTTCTTGGGCCGGGTTGATGCTACCTGTTTGCCACATAACACCTATTTTATGCAAAAAAGGATACAATACCTTTTCTATGGTGCTAGAAAAGCCATGATGCAATACATTATTGGAAATGATCTTTTCGAAACGTTTCTCATCCAATTCCACCATAGCAATGATCAAGCTATCTATTTGATCAGAAGGTGATATTTGAGAATCAACGATCTTATTTACCTCATTGATGATCGTTCTATCATCCAATGCAGCAATTTTGGAAATTTTAAATCCGTGATTATACAACAATGTAATGTTAAGCAACTGTTTTAACTCATCGTTGCAATAGTATCTGATATTGGTATCGGTACGTTCAGGCTTCAAGATACCATATCGCTGTTCCCATATTCTAAGCGTATGAGCTTTAATACCTGAAAGGGCTTCTAGATCTTTTATTGAAAACTTGGCAGTCATTTTTTATGCGTTTCGTACTCCAACAACAATACTTCTTACAAATTGTTTAAACAACAATGCAATTAAATAGTTCGGCAAAGTGTTTTTTCAATTTTTCTTTTACTTCCTCTTGATCGATCTTAACACCTAATTCTTTATCCATAGAGGTTACAGCCTTATCTACAATTCCACAGGGAATAATATTTCCGAAATAGGAAAGATCTGCATTTACATTCAAGGCAAAACCGTGCATCGTTACCCATCTGCTAGCTCTCACACCCATTGCACAAATTTTCCTAGCCTTGAGTGGATCCTCTGCATCCAGCCAAACACCTGTTTCTCCTTTACTTCTCCCCGATTCAATCCCATATTCGGCAAGTGTACGGATCACCATCTCTTCCAGGAATCGCAAGTATTTGTGAATATCTGTAAAAAAATTATCAAGATCCAATATCGGATAACCTACTATCTGACCAGGTCCATGATAGGTGATATCACCACCTCTGTTGATCTTATAATAGGTTGCATTTTTTTCTTTCAGCTGTTGATCATTTACCAACAAGTTGGATTCATGCCCGCTTTTGCCCAATGTATATACATGAGGATGCTCACAGAATAACAAATAATTGGAAGTCGGTTTTTGCTGATCCGGTAAAGCAGTACGGTTATCAATTTTCGTTTGAACGATCTTGTTGAATACCTCCTCCTGATAATCCCAAGCATTTTTGTAATCGATCAAACCCAGATCAATAAAATTTACCGTTTGCATGGAAAGAGGAACTTAAATTTTAAAACTTAAATCTCGGAAAGCTTTGATTTCAAATGATTGATCACATTCACTTCAACTGCATCAACTCCTCTTGTTTCTGCCAACAGAACTGATATCCAGTCGCCCAAGTGAATGAAATAAATAGCCTTCTCAATGACAGAGTTCCCTTTCGAATAGATCTCCGTAATATTGCTTGTATATTTTTTGATCACTTCTTTATTGATGTCTACTCGAGCCAAATTTCTTGAATATTCATCCTTATCTAAAAAGATCAATACGCTCAGATCATCATTCTTTTGTGTCCAACCCACCAATTCATTATGATTCATTTCAGGGATGATGTGATGCCAGCAAAGGATCTTTGCATTTTCATTTAACTGCTGACGAAAACGAATGGCTATTCCTTCATTGTATGTAGTTGCATAAATAACAGGAAGCTTCCCGTTTAATTTGTCAGCTATAGTTTTTGCTTCTGCAATAATTGAAGTTTGATCATTATTGATTAGGTCAATAGCAGCATTTAACTCTTTCTTATAATCATTTGTAATGATCTTATTAAATCCTAAAACAAAAAATAATTGTGTCAAAGAATACCCTAAACACGCTCTAGGAGGCATTCCGCCTGGAACAACAATGCAATCAAAATTATGTTGTTTGCAAATTTCCAATACTTTTCCACCCGAGGTGATCGCCACAATTTTGGCTCCTTTGGTCATCGCCAACTCCATACAGTTGATCGTCTCCTCGGTATTTCCAGAATATGAAGAAATGATCACCAATGTATTTTTCCCAACGTAGGCCGGAATAAAATAACCTTTAGTAACATTGATTGGAACATTGGCATTTCCTACAACAAGTTCAGAAACAATGCTTCCTCCAATTCCGGATCCACCCAAACCGCAGATCAACACATTGGAAATAGGACTTTCAGAAACTGTTAATTTTGCTTTTTCTCCAATAGAGATCGCTTCGGATAATTGCTTTGAAAAATTTGCTACTAATGTCTTCATTACCTTCCTAAAATAGTGGATGGTAAAAATACATATTTTGTTGAAATTCCCCGCTATTTTTTATTTATTTATAAGCCGTTAGGACGTATATTTGCCGAAATTTTAATTTTAGAAAATGAGTCACGAATTAAGCGAACAAGAGTTATTAAGACGCAGTAAACTGGAGGAAATTACTAAAATGGGAATAGATGCCTATCCGGCAGCCCTTTTTGAGATCAATACCAATTCGAAACATATATTAGAGAATTTTACAGTTGAAAAAGCGGAAGAATTCCAAAACATAAGCATTGCCGGCCGAATCATGAGCAATCGCGATATGGGAAAAGCCTGCTTTGTTAGTTTACAAGATGCTACCGGACGTATTCAGGTATACATCCGCAGAGATGACATTTGTCCCGGAGAAGACAAGAGCCTGTTCGATAACCTTTTCAAAAAGCATACTGACCTAGGTGATATAATTGGTATAACAGGATATGTCTTTGTAACAAAAGTAGGCGAGATCTCTATTCATGCCACCTCTTTTAAAATGCTTAGCAAATCACTTCGCCCTCTTCCTGCTGTAAAACGGGATGATGAAGGAAATGTGTTTGATGAAGTGACCGATCCTGAATTCCGCTACCGTCAACGTTATGTGGATCTGATCATCAATCCGAATGTAAAAGATACGTTTATCAAGCGTACCAAAATGGTAAACACCATCCGTGATTTTTACAATGCAAAAGGATACCTGGAGGTGGATACACCTGTATTACAAGCAATTCCGGGTGGTGCATCAGCACGTCCATTTGTAACGCATCATAATTCATTGAACATTCCAATGTATTTACGTATTGCCAATGAATTGTATCTAAAACGTTTGATCGTAGGCGGTTTTGATGGTGTATATGAATTCTCCCGTAACTTCCGTAACGAGGGGATGGACAGAACACATAATCCTGAATTTACTGTAATGGAGCTGTATGTGGCCTACAAAGATTATTATTGGATGATGGATATTACCGAAGAATTGATCGAACGTATTGCCCTCGACCTGAATGGAACAACACAAGTACAGGTTGGAGAAAAGATCATCGATTTTAAACGCCCATTCAAACGTGTTACCATGTTTGATTCTATCAAAGAATTTACAGGAATTGATATCAGCGGAATGGATGAAGCGCAGTTACGTGATGTTTGTAAACAGTTAGGCATTGATGTTCCGGATAATATTGGCAAAGGAAAATTGATCGATGAGATCTTTGGAGCAAAATGTGAAGGCAATTATATTCAACCAACATTCATTACCGACTACCCGGTTGAGATGAGTCCACTCACCAAAAAACACCGCAGCAAACCAGGATTGGTTGAACGTTTTGAATTAATGGTAAATGGAAAAGAATTGGCGAATGCCTATTCTGAATTGAACGACCCGATCGATCAACGTGAACGTTTCGAAGAACAATTAAAATTGATGGAGCGTGGTGATGATGAAGCGATGTTTATTGATCAGGACTTTTTACGTGCGTTGGAATATGGAATGCCTCCTACTTCAGGAATTGGAATTGGAATTGATCGTTTAGCAATGATCATGACCAACAATGTATCCATTCAAGATGTTTTGTTCTTCCCTCAAATGCGACCGGAAGAAGTAAAAAAAGCAACTGTCAATTTAAAACCGGAAGAATCTAAAATATTGGATGAGATCGGCAAACAAAGCCAGGCAACAATTGCAAGTTTAGCAGAAAGCACCGGCATGTCAAAAAACCAACTTTCAAAATTATTAAGCTCTATGGAAGAGCGTAAACTGGTTAAGAGAGAAGGTCCGGTATTCAGTACTGCTGAATAATAAGACAATTGTTCTATAAACAAGATCTGATGAGTATTAGTTTACAAAAGTTAAAACAATCACATTGGTTTTATATTGCACTACTATTCATTATAGCAGTTCTTGCTTATTGGCAGATCTCTTTTTTAAAATATTCCGTTACGCATGATATGATCAACTGCTGGATACCCTGGCGTTATTATATCTCTAACTGTTTTGAAAATCACACTTTTCCTTTTTGGAATCCTTATCAGCAATTAGGATATCCTATTCATGCCGACCTTCAAGGACCAAGCTGGTATCCCGAATCGATCTTACTGAGCATGACCATCGGGCAAGATAATGTGACGGTGCAGCTACTTTTTATTTTCTATGTGTTCATGGCAGGAATGGGCATGTATTTCCTTTCACTAGCATTTCAAAAAAATAGAACCATCGCTTTTGTTATTGGGATCAGCTATATGCTGGGAGGTTTTTTTGTTAGCCATGTACAACATTTTTATGCCATCATTGGAGCAGCATGGCTTCCATTTATTATTCTTAACTACTACAAAATGCTCCAGGAGAAAAGCTTTGTCAGAGCTTTATATGCAGCAGTATTTATGTTTTTAAATCTGACAGGAGGAAATCATACGTTTTCAATTATCCTGTTTTACTTTTTTCTTACTCTTCTCGCCTATTTTATTTATCAAAGCGTAAAAGAAAAACGAAAAGAAGAGATCAAAAAGTATATTTTGTTAAATTTTGTTTTTGGAATAAGCACATTACTTATGATCAGTGTAGTGATCGTTGCTTACATGCAAACTGCTCCGTATGTGTCCCGACTGAGTGGTATGCTCTATGAAAAGGCTACTGTTTGTCCACTTTCACCACAATCCCTTTTATCGCTTTTTATCCCATTCTCTACTGTAAATGGTCAGGAGTTTTTCAATACCGACCCTTCCATGTCGAACATGTATTTTGGCATTGGAATGATCCCATTTTTTATCCTATTCCTGTTTTATAAGAAAGATCGACTCGACTATTTTTTACTAAGCTTTGCATCTATTTGCCTGCTCGCCTCATTTGGCGAGTACATGCCAGTTCACAAATTCATTTTTGACTATGTCCCGCTGATGAACTTGTTTCGATTCCCCAGCTATTTTAGCTTATTTACAGTTCTCATTTTACTGATACTAGCAGGAAAGAAACTAGAAGAATTTACCGTTGAACCCGACAAATTCAAGAAAGCACTCCTTTACAGCTTTACATCAATGGGAGTAATTATCACAATTTTTTTAATTTACTCTATTTTTAAAAATCAAGGAAAGTCCTTTTTCTTTTTGAATGATTACTCAAACCTCTTTGAATTTTTATCAGCCTCTTCGCTTTATCAAAATATCATATTACAGGGAAGCATTCAACTTATTTTCATTTTATTGACCTTGTATTCTATCAAAAGATATAATCAAAAATGGCTAAGCATATTCTCTATTTTAACGCTTATCAACCTCTTTATTTCGGTGCAATTAAATATTGGCTATGTTGGATTCTCTCCTGCCTCACCTAAAGAATTAAAAGACTACATTGCGACACTACCAAAAGATTATCCAATACCTACTAAGAACAAGATCATTGAAAACACAGAAGAGATCGGACAAAAGCATGGATTGTATAGAAACACAAGTATATTTCATAAACGAATAGGTGCTGATGTATTTAACTCCTATGCATTTTCACATTATGCTTTACTAAAGGATTCTTTTCCACATTTATACAATTCTATGCGCAATAATGAATTGATCTATTTCTCAAAAAATGTCCTGGCGGAGTCAAAACTCAGAACAACAGATACATCCAATATCAATCATAAAACTATCGTATTATCAAATGATGATCACACAAAAGCTTCTTCATTTGTATTAAATACTACAGCTGACAGCATTAACAACAATAGTTATGAGATCAAACATTTTAGTCCGAATGAAATTACAGTAAGCACTTTAACAGAAACAAATGAAGTATTAACAATTTTGCAATCCCATTATACCGGATGGCATGCATACATTGATAATAAAGAAACAGAAATTCTGTTATCAAACCTGCTTACCATGTCGATCCTACTTCCTGAAGGGAAACATGAAGTAAAATTTCAATATCACAATAGACCAGTCATCATTGGAGCAATAATAAGCGCCCTAGCACTATTCCTTGTTCTAGGGTTAATTTCTTTCTATTGGATAAAAAGAAAAATAGTTTTCCCGGCTATCAGTTTGTGGGGTGGATTAATTTTCATTTTTATTTATTATTTTATTTAGATATGTTTGTTCTCATATAAAACATTAATCAATGGGTAATTCAAAAAAAATAGCAGTTATAGGAGGTGGAAGTTGGGCAACGGCCATAGTGAAAATGTTATGCAACAATACACCACAAGTATATTGGTGGATACGAAATGCTGCTACTATTGAGCACATTAAAAAATACAAGCACAATCCAAATTATCTTACGTCTGTTGAATTTGACACAGAAAAGTTAGTCTTGGATGCTGATATTAAAAACATTATTAAAAATGCCGATATTCTGATCATGGCTGTTCCATCTGCATTCTTAAAAGCTGCACTAGACGGAATAACTGCTGAAGACTTAAAAGGCAAACAGATCTTCTCCGCAATCAAAGGAATTGTTCCGGAAGATCTATTGATCGTTGGTGAATTTTTCAATAAAAAGTGCAATGTAACAATCAATAACATTGGTGTTATTACAGGTCCTTGTCATGCCGAAGAGGTTGCGATGGAAAAACTTTCCTACCTGACCATTGCTTCGCAGAATACAGAAATTGCAAGCTATGTAGCTTCTCAATTGAATTGCCGATACATTAAAACTACTGTATCGGATGATATTTACGGAACAGAATATTCGGCTGTACTGAAAAACGTTTTTGCTATTGCCAATGGTATTTGCCATGGATTAGGGTATGGGGATAACTTTCAGGCTGTCCTTATCTCCAATGCGATACAAGAGATCAAACGATTTGTGGATGCTGTTCATCCTATCGACAGAGATATAAAAAGTTCTGCCTACCTAGGCGATCTTTTAGTTACAGCTTACTCTCAATTCAGTAGAAACAGGACATTTGGTAACATGATCGGAAAAGGATATTCCGTAAAGTCGGCTCAAATGGAAATGAACATGGTAGCCGAAGGCTATTATGGAGTAAAATGTATCTATGAGATCAATAAAGAATTTAATGTAGATATGCCTATTACAACAGCAGTGTATCATATTCTTTATGAAAAGATCTCTCCTGCCATAGAAATGAAATTATTAACTGATAAACTCTCTTAAAAGCCGATTCCGAAATAGTTTAGTGCAAAAGAATACGGCAATGGTGGCATTGGGATAAGTGCGTCTGCACTCATAAAATATTGAAGCAAGAAAAAATTGGCCAGCATCAAACCTAAAAGATAATTCGTATATCCTTTATCATGATACTCCTGATGCAATCGCTCTGCAGCTATTAAAATAGCTGGGAATGCTAAACAAATAACCCGTGTAATATCAAAAGCGATGATCAATTGTGCAAAGACACATATAATGATCGTCAATAAAATGCTTACAAACAAACGCTCCTTCCTGAATTTGTAAATTGCAAAAACTGGTAATAACCAAAATAGTTTAAAAGCATAAAATCCGCCCACAGAAAAATAAGGTAACACCTTTTTAAGAGTAAATTTTAAATTGCTTGCAGAGAAATAAAAATTCAGATCATACTCCACTTTTACGTTAGCCGAGATCCACATCCGATAGAGTAAGAAAAGAGCCAAAGCTGACAGCAATCCGATCACATACTTTATTAAAATACGATTATCGTTCCCATTCTTATACCTAAAATACAACAGTAAAGCAGGCAATAGAAACAAACAACTCTCGTGTGTAAAAACTCCCAATAAAAAAAACAAAATACTTATAAAGGGACGATGGACAAATGCAAACGACAAGAACATAAACAAATAAAAAGCAGTATCTGTATAACCTGCAGCCTGCAACTGAATAAAAACGGTTCCTGAAAATGCGATCAATCCTGTAAACAAAAAAGAATCAACAGCTGAATAGTTTTTTTTGCGATAAACGAAATATACCACAGCGATGAGAATAAGTGTAAAGATCAGTGGGATAATAAAAAACAATGAACCTCTCAATCCGGTTAAATAACCTAATAAAGAGGGCAAAATTCTATATCTCAAAGCATTGGGTTGTGTGAAATCAAATGGCGCTTCTGATAAAAGAGCATACTGTGCACCATGAAATGCCGATTCAAATCGTGGTGTAATATAAAGCATATCAAAACCAATGATCATAAAGGCTAACAATAAGGATGTAAGCAGTAAGCCTATACGTTGTTCTGTAGCAAGCAAAAATGAATTTATCTTATTGGAAAGCCGGCTTATCATGAATAATTGATATTTTTACATGGGTAAAGATACATCAGTAAAAATAGAAAATATTTTAAGAATCAGTGAACTCCTTTTATAAACATATAGCCAATAAAAGTTTTCTCATTCTATTGCTCGTTCTAGCTCTACTAAGTATCTTTCTATACCACTCTACCATCTCGTTATTCCCAGCCTTTGTACACTCCTGGACACAAAGTGAACGGTATGCACTATCGCTTGGATTCCTAAACAATGGATTTGACCTTTTTCATCCCTGCACTTATAACTTGCAAACAATAGAAGGGATAACACGTGTCGATCTGCCCATCAATGAATATATTGTTGCGATCATCATGAAGATCAGCGGATCAACTACTCCTGCTATTTTCAGAATATATACACTAACGATTAGCATCATTGGCTGTTTGTTTCTTTATCTGTTGTCGTTAAAGATCAATCGTTCTGAAATTAGATCCTGGACAATTGTCTTGATAGCATTTTTATCCCCTGTTTACACGTATTATCAGGCGGGATGTCTTCCAAGCGTACCCGCCATCTCTTTTATATTTATAGGCTATTATTACTATTATTCATACCTGGAAACGGGAAAAAGGAAACTGCTTTACATTGCTCTATTTTTTATTTTGCTAGCAGCTCTTATTCGCATTCCTTTTTTGATCTACCTTGTTGCACTATTAGCACACATGATGTGGACATTTTTTAAAAGCAGAAAAATTGTTCTTTATGAACTGCTATGTATATCTATTTGTTTTATCCTCTTTTTTTCCTACTACCGATACAATGTTCATTTAGGAAGAATATATGGGAATATGTTTCTTGACGAGTTATTGCCTGCCAGAAACATGGAAGAATTAAAAGATATCATCAAACAGATCAAAAACTTCTGGCTCTTCCAATATCAGAATATTGCCTATTACCTGCTGTTAGCTCTAGGTAGCATTTTTACGATCATTCATTTTATTAGAAAAAAAGAAATAAACTCTCAACATCGTCACTTCTTATTTCACAGTCTTATTCTTTCTTGCGGAGCATTACTATATTTTTTAGCAATGATGCGTCAGTTCTTCGATCATGATTATTATTTTCTGGATTCCTTATTTGTGCCTTCTGTCTTTTTACTCATTGGAGCAAGTTCTTTTATTCCTCTGGAAACACTTCGTTCAAAAATTACCTGGATAGCCATAGCAGGTATTGCTTTATTTTTTTCATTCAAGTCCAACCAAACGAATCAACAGGAGCGATATCAAACAAATGAATGGGATAGGGTAGAAATCTCCCGCCAAAATTTTATAGGATCCGAAAGCTACTTAGACTCATTGGGGATAGATAAAGAAGCAAAGATCCTCGTAATTGACGCCTATTCTACGAATATTCCATTGATACTGATGAATCGTAAAGGATATACTGTATATCAAACGAATAGAGATGATGCGTTCCTACCACTGATCAAATACAAATGGGATTATGTTGTGATACAGGATCAATTCTTGATATCAGATGTACTTCATTATTATCCAATTGTTCAGCAGATGATCGAGCGTATAGATGGAAATGGGAAAATATCTATCTATAAAAAGAGTAAAGATTATACGTTAAAATCCTTAGAAGAATTTTTAAACATTCAGAAAAAGAATGCACTTTATTGTAATAAATTTTCTTTTGATGAACCCATACAGCCTGATGGCATTATTGCTGAGCAAATAGCACAGACGAATGATGTATTCCGGACAGCTCCATCGGCAGCCTTTTTGAATAAGGACATGGAGTACGGGAACATTGCCAATATCAAAGGGGAAAGCTTTGAAAACAAACAAGTAAAAGCATTTTTGCAGTTCTACTTAAAACACCCCGAAGCACTTCGTTCCATACAAATGGTCTCTGCTGTAACACATAATGACAGCATGATCAATTATCAAAGTGTTGATTTGGGAAAATTCTCTAAGACAAATGGTCAATGGAATAAAGTGGAACTTCTTTTTGTTCCACCAAAATTAAAGGAAGGCGACAAATGGACGCTTTATATCTGGAATAAAGAGCGAGAAGTGATCTATTATGATGATCTGGAAGTAACGATCTACGAATAATTATTTAGCAGCATAATGATCAAGGATCAATTTTGCTTTTGACAAGCCTATAACCTCTATCAATTCTTTTTCTGTTGCCTCTTTCACTTTCTTTACCGACTTAAAATGAGACAATAGTTTTTGAGCTGTAATGCTACTAATTCCTTTAATAGTGGTCAGTTCTGTTTTAAGTGTTCCTTTATCGCGTTTGCTACGATGATGCGTGATACCAAACCGGTGTGCCTCATCCCTTATCTGTTGAATGATCTTAAGTGATTCGCTACGTTTATCCAAATAAATGGGAATTGAATCACCTGGAAAATAGATCTCTTCTAATTTTTTAGCGATACCAATAATACCTACTTTACCACGCAAGCCTAATTTATCCAGACTTTCCAGAGCAGAAGAAAGCTGCCCTTTCCCACCATCGATCACAATTAACTGCGGCATTTCGAGCTTTTCGTCCAACACGCGTTTGTACCTTCTGTAAATGATCTCTTCCATAGAAGCAAAATCATTCGGTCCTTCCACTGTCTTGATATTAAAATGGCGATAATCTTTTTTACTTGGTTTTGCATCTTTAAAAACAGTCATCGCTGCAACAGGATAATCGCCTTGAAAATTGGAGTTATCAAAACATTCAATATGACGGGGTAATTCAGACAAACGAAGATCTTTTTTCATCTGTTCCAAAATACGATTGGTATGTCGCTCCGGATCCACCAGGCTTTCCTGCTTTATCTTTTCGCGTCTGTAATAGTCTACATTTCGTTCAGATAATTCCAACAAATGCTTTTTATCTCCACGCTGAGGGATTGTCAATGTAATTCCAGGAAATTCCAACTCAATTTCAAAAGGAATGATGATCTCTTTTGCATCACTGTTAAATCGTTCTCTTAATTCAGCAATTGCTAATGTTAAAAGCTCTTCGGGTGATTCATCTAATTTTTTCTTTAACTCGATGGTATGTGCTTGAATAATTGAACCATTCACCACTTTGAAAAAATTGACATAGCCACATTTTTCATCCGTTACGATGGAGAATACATCCACATTATTAATAGAAGGATTAACAACAGTTGATTTACTTTGAAATTTTTCAAGTTGATCGATCTTTTCTTTAATGATCTGTGCCTTTTCAAACTCCAACTTTTCTACATGTTGCTGTAATAGTTCTTTTAAGTGGCGGGCAACAGTATTGATATTCCCTTTAACAATATCTTTTATATCGCTGATCTTTCTATTATACTCTTCTTCTGTTTCTTTTCCGATACACGGAGCTTTACAATTGCCAATATGATATTCCAGACATACTTTAAACTTTCCTCCCTTAATATTATCATCGCTTAAATTGAAATTACAATTACGGAGCGGGTACAATTGTTTGATGAGATCCAAAACGGTGTACATCACTTTTACCGAAGCATAAGGACCAAAATACACCGAGCCATCCTTAACAAGATTTCTTGTTTGAAAGACTCTCGGGAAGCGTTCGTTTTTAATGCAGATCCAAGGATAGGTTTTATCATCCTTGAGCATAACATTGTAGCGGGGCTGATACTTTTTGATCAGATTATTCTCCAGCAATAAAGCATCTATCTCAGTATCAACAATGATGTATTTAATATCAACGATCTTTCTGACCAAAACCTGAGTTTTTCCATTTTCATGTTGTTCCTTGTTAAAATAGGATGAAACTCTTTTTTTCAAATTTTTTGCTTTCCCCACATAAATGATCTTTCCTTCAGAATCAAAGTACTGATACACTCCGGGATTATCGGGAAGTGTTCTAAGAATAGAAGTAATATGATCGCTGCGTTCCATTGTGATTACAAATATAAAAACAAACGCCCAACAAAAATGTTGGGCGTTTGACTGTATTCAATTTAAAATACTATTTAGTGATCGTGATCTTTTTAGTGATCGTTTCTTTATCTGTTTTGAAAACTACAAAATAACTTCCGTTTGCCTGAGCAGAAAGGTCGATCGTATTTGATGAAATACCATTCAACTGTTTTGTAGCGATCAATTTACCTAAAACATTATACACAAATACGGTTGCATCGATCGTATTATTCGCTGTGATAGTAATAATGCCATTGGATGGATTTGGATAGATGGTCAATACTGCAGTCGCTTGATTCGATCCGATAGAGGTTACTACATAGTTATAAGCAGCTGAAGTAGCAGAGCAACCTTCCACATTGGTTACTACTACTGTATAAGCTCCTGTAGCACTTGCTGTTTGAGCAGAATCAGTTCCTAGCATTGTTGTTCCATCCAAATACCATTGATAAGATGCGTATTGAGTTGTACTTAAGGTATCTGCTTCTTGAGATATTACAGGTGTTGCAGGAACGGGATCAACTGTTACAGTTAACGAATTGCTTGTTACTAATGTAGGAGTAGCACAAGCAGCATTGCTTGTTAATTCACAATAGATCGTATGCGTTCCAGCAGGCAAGAACCCGGCAGGAACATTTAATGTTTGTCCAGTACCGACAGAACCAAATCCTACCCAAAACCATTCATAAGATGGAGCTGTTCCTTCGTTGGTAGGTGTTGCAGAAATAGAAGCAGCATCACCTGCACACAATGATGTCATAGAAGCTGGGATTGAAACGGTAGGAACAACCGGAGCAGAAACAGTTAAAGTTGCTACGTTTGAAGTATCGCTACCTGCTCCGTTTGTTACGATACAACGGTAAGTATAACCATTCATCCCTGTTGTATTTGAAATATTTAAGGTGTCATCATCAGCACCTGTATAAACACCTGTATTTGTTAATGACACAAAACCACTACCTGTATTCTCTTGCCATTGATAGGTGAATGTTCCCGGAGTGAATGTTGCAAATTGAGCAGTCGCTCCTGAACATACATTTGCATTTACCGGTTCAAATACAATTTGAGGTGTAGCCAATGTTGCAGTAGCAGTGATCTTCAGATCATCAATACGGAAGTTAACGGTACCCGGTGTTGGTGAACCTGTTCCAGCATAACCATAAATACGTAAAGTAATGGCTGTTCCAGGAGTTCCTGTAATGGATAAAGCTTGTGTTCTTCCCCCCCATACACTAGAAGCAGAATTGATGGTATCACCGGCCTGCTCTGTCATATATGAATCCAAACTTGTTCTAATACTGTATTTTTTAGGGCCAGTACCTGTTGACCTTGATCCAAATTCTATGTTGGTGATGTTTAATGTGTAACCTGCATCCGGAGTAAGTTTTACTTCAAAATAAGCACTTCCTGTTGTTCCGTTCACTGTATAGTCCAATGCTCCAATACGTGCAGGAACACCCGCATTTCCGGCAGCTGAAAAGCCAGGATAAGTATTTGACACAGAAGTTGTAGATAATAATACAGCTGTTCCCAAACTATTCCCTCTCGTCAAAGAGTCAACAGTAACATTCGCAGGAATACCAGCGCTTGGATAAGCACTTAAATTTCCTGTTGTTCCAAAATCCCAGGTAATTTGAGCAAAAGCGGAAGATGACAGTAATAATACAGCACCTAGCAATTGTTTTGTTTTAGTAAAAATGTTTTTCATGTTTTTCGTTTTTGTTAATAGTAAATATATGCAATTTATTTGTTATTAAAATTCGTCATGGTCAGCTGCAAACCAATGGTAGCAAAGCCTTTTATCATATCGCTTGCCAGCTTTATTCTTGGCTCCAACGCTTTCTCTTCTTCAGATGTCCATTTCCCCAACACATAATCCACTTGCTTTCCTTTACTGAACTCAGAGCCCACTCCAAATCTTAAACGGGCATATTCAACACTGTTTAATGTTTCCTGAATATTCTTTAATCCATTATGCCCACCATCGCTCCCTTTTCCTTTCATACGCAATGTGCCAAAAGGGAGTGCAATATCATCTGTTATGACCAATAAGTTCTCTTTACTGATCTTTTCTGCTTGTAACCAATAATTGATCGCTTTACCACTTAAGTTCATATAAGTAGATGGCTTTATGAGAACTAAAATTCTTCCTTTAAATTTCAGTTCTGCAACAGCAGCCAATCGATCGTTTGTAAACTTCAGATCATGCTCTTTTGCTAAAGCATCCAATACCTTAAAACCAATATTATGACGTGTATTATCATATTCGTCACCAATATTTCCTAAACCGGCTATTAAAAACTTGCTCATTTCCTTACAAAAATAAAAAAAGTTGATAGAAGCTATGTTCTATCAACTTTAAATAATGATCAATTAATTGATTATTTTTTAGCTGGAGCAGCGCCTTTAGCAGGAGCAGCAGCAGCAGCGGCAGCAGTTGCTTCAGCAGCAGCAGCACGTGTTGTTTGAACACCTACTACAGTTACGTTCGCTGCATTTAACATTGTTAAACCATCCATTTTGATGTCAGCAACACGTACACCTTGACCAATTTCTAATGAATCGATAGCGATATCAATAGTGTCAGGCATTTTTTCTACTAAACCTTTTACTTTTAATGTTTTCAATTTTTTCACCAATTTACCACCTGCTCTAACCCCAGGAGAAACACCTGTTGTTTTTACCGGGATATTCATTACAACTGGTTTTCCTGCAACTATTTCTAAAAAGTCAACATGCAATAATTCATCGTTTACACGGTGAAATTGTGCTTCTTGCATGATCGCATTGAATTTTTTACCTGCAACATCTAACTCCACTGTATGAACATGTGGTGTGTAGATCAAGTTTTTAAAATCTGCTGCTAATACAGAAAAGTGAACTTGTTCTTTTCCACCGTAAAGTACACAAGGAACTTGCTTTGCATTTCTCAAAGCTTTTGCATCTTTTTTCCCTACGTTCGCACGTGGCGAACCGCTAATAGATACTGATTTCATTTTATTTTTGTTTTATTTATTGATTGCTGCGCCTACAACCAAATTTTTATAATTAACTGGCGCAATATCTTATTTACGAAACGATAAAGTTTGAACTGATCGATTCGTAGTTATGTACACTGTGTAATACTTTTGCAAACAGATCAGCTACTGAAAGCACTTTGATCTTGCTCGACTCTTGTTTTAATGGAATAGTATCTGTTACAACCAATTCCGTGATCTTTGATTTCTCAATATTCTCGTATGCTTTCCCTGATAATACAGCATGTGTACAGAAAGCACGAACACTCTTTGCTCCTCTTTCCATCATCATATCTGCTGCTTTGGTAAGCGTTCCTCCTGTATCGATCAAATCATCAACTAATACAATATCTCTTCCTTCTACATCACCAATAACAGTCATACTCTCGATCACATTTGCTTTTGCTCTTTGTTTGTAGCAGATCACAACATCTGATTTTAAGTATTTTGCATAGGCATTGGCACGCTTAGCGCCACCCATATCAGGAGCTGCCATTGTTAAATTCGGCAAGTTCAACTCTTGAATATAAGGTAAGAAAATAGATGAAGCATATAAATGGTCCACAGGAAAATCAAAGAATCCTTGAATCTGATCCGCATGAAGATCCATGGTAATGATGCGTGTTGCACCTGCAGCCGATAATAGATTCGCCACCATTTTAGCACCAATAGCCACACGTGGCTGGTCTTTTCTATCCTGACGTGCAAAACCAAAATAAGGCATTACAGCAATGATGCGGTTAGCCGAAGCACGTTTAGCCGCATCGATCATCATCAAAAGTTCAAATAAATTATCAGTCGGAGGGAATGTAGACTGGATAATGAACACATCCGTACCACGTACCGTTTCTTCGAAAGAAGTTTGAAACTCCCCATCGCTAAAGCGAAGCAAAGATACTTTACCTAGATCTTGCCCATATTTTTGAGCAATTCCTTCCGCTAAATAACGGGAAGCTGAACCTGAAAATAATTTTACTTTATGATGCATGGCCTTTTTATAAGGGAGGCAAATTTAGTCAATTTTAGGGTTCTGACAAAGATTTTTCACGATTTTTAGGTAGATTTTTTTGCTAATCCAAAACAAATGAATAGTTTTGCATCCCGCATTCGAAAATATCATTGCCCGGATGGCGGACCTGCCTGCCGGCAGGCAGGATTGGTAGGGGCATTTGAAATAATGATCATTGTATACGCAATATCAAGTCTAGCAAAAAACTACGTTTATGTAGGAATGACAAACGACTTGACAAGAAGGTTACAAGAACATAATTCCGGACAGAATCAATCAACAAAGGCTTACAAACCTTTTAAGTTGATCTACAAGGAAGAAAATGAAGATAGAACTTCTGCCCGAAAAAGAGAGAAGTATTTAAAATCAGGAATTGGAAAAGAATTTCTGAAAAAGTTAAAATAAATTCCTGCCCGGATGGCGGAATTGGTAGACGCGCTGGTCTCAAACACCTGTGGGAAACCGTGCCGGTTCGACTCCGGCTCCGGGTACAAAAAAGGTCAATCAGGAAACTGAGTGACCTTTTTTATTTATGCTATATCTAAAGGTACTAAGCCTTTTTCAATTCCTTTATCCACGACTTTATAAATTTATCTTTATCCTTCTTTACTTCTTTAAGCATGGCTTTTCTTTCTTCGGGTAAATCAAAGTATTTGCTGGCCCAAAGATTTATTTCAATCATAAGCGGGAGTAGATCGATCCCTTTTTGTGTTAATCTGTAAAGCACTTTTGCTTTGCTATCGGGGTGCTCTAATTTTTCAATTACTCCATTCTCTTCCAACGTTTGTAATCTGGAAGCCAAAATATTTGTAGCAATCTTCTCTTCCGATTTTAAAAAATCGCCATAGGTGCATTCCTTTTTAAACAGTAAGTCTCTGATAATCAATAGCGACCATTTGTCTCCCCATACATCTAAAGAGCAACTGATAGGGCAATCCGATCTTTTTTTAATAGCGTCCATAAAATTATTTTTAAATAATCACTTGCGTATTGCAAGTTGTTTTATACATTTTCACTTGCATATTGCAAGCAAATTTACAAATTAATTTAAACACCATGAAAACAAAACAAAATATTTTAGTAACAGGGGCATCATCAGGCTTTGGCTTGTTAGTAGCAACCAGGTTACATAATAGTGGCTATAATGTGATTGGCACGAGCAGAAATCCAGGCAAAATAAATGTTCCCTTCAAGCTGCTAGAGTTAGACATTGCAAACGATGATTCTATAAAATCATTTAGCAATGAATTATTCAAGCATATTTCTCAATTAGATGTTTTAATAAACAATGCCGGTTTTTATCTATCAGGACTTGCCGAAGAAACAACCATCGAACAGGGGAAACAACAATTTGAAACCAATTTTTGGGGAACCATAAAACTGACCAATGAATTATTACCCAACTTTAGAAGACAACGATTTGGGAAAATAATTACTGTAGGCTCAATAATGGGCTTATTCAATTTTCCAAGTGCAGCATATTATGGTGCTTCAAAACACGCATTAGAAGGATATTTTAAATCATTGCGTTTTGAGTTAAATGAGTTTAATATTAAAGTGGCAATGGTGGAGCCAATGGGTTTCAAAACAGGCATCATCAGCAATTCGTTTGTTGCCGAAGGAAAAATAAATGACTACGATAATTATAGAGGTAAAATTGAAAAATTTTCAAAAGATCTATTTGAAAATTCACCTGAACCAACTCCCGTAATTAATACTTTATTAAAATTAATTGAAGAGAAAGATCCAACATTCAGTCACCCTGTTGGCAAAGGAGCATCCGTGTTTTGGGCAATCCAACATTTCGCTTACAAAACATTTGAAAATTCAATTATCAAGAATATAAACAAGTTTAATAATTAATACAATAACACATGAAAGCATTCATCGTAAAAAAGTACGGCAAAAAAGAAATATTACATTTAACAAATGTCAATCCTCCAACAATAAACTCCAATGAGGTATTAGTTGAAATTCATAGTGCAGGTGTAAACTTACTGGATTCATTGATAAGAAATGGTGAGTTTAAAGTATTCTTACCCTACAAAACACCATTCGTCAACGGACACGATATGGCGGGCGTTGTAACAAAAGTTGGATCAACGGTTACTAAATTTAAAGTGGGTGATGAAGTCTATGCTAGACCCTCTGATTTTAAGATCGGCACTTTTGCTGAGTACATTGCTGTTAATGAAAGTGATTTAGCATTAAAACCAAAAAACAGTTCAATGGTAGAAGCCTCATCCATTCCATTGATTGGCTTAACAGCTTGGCAAGCACTTGTTGAAATTGCCAAAATTAAAAAAGGCCAAAAAGTATTTATTCAAGCAGGTTCCGGTGGTGTTGGAACATTTGCAATTCAATTAGCAAAACACCTTGGTGCTTATGTAGCTACTACAACGAGTTCTGCTAATATTGAACTGGTTAAAAGCTTGGGTGCTGATTTAGTGATTGATTATAGAAAGGAAGATTTTTTAAACATCTTAAAAGATTACGATGTTGTATTACATAGTAATCGAGAGGCAAAAGTGCTTGAAAACTCTTTCAATATATTGAAACCGGGCGGCACACTCGTTTCGCTTACTGGTCCGCCAACACCTGAATTTGCAAAAAAAGCCGGCTTAGGTTGGCATTTTCAAGTGCTCATGAGTTTATTAAGCATGTCGGCTAGACGTAAAGCAAAAAAACGCAATGTGAATTTCAAGTTTTTATTTATGCGAGCAGAAGGAAATCAATTAAGTGAGATCACAAAACTTATTGAAGCAGGAATTATTAAACCGGTTATTGATAAAGTATTTCCATTTGAACAAACAAATGAGGCTTTAGCCTATATTGAAACAGGGCGTGCCAAAGGGAAAGTGGTAATGAAAATCAAGTAATTATAAATCTAAAATTTGGGTAAAATCAAGGATTTAAAAACTCACTACTTTTGATCCTACGAAAGAAGGTGACCATACAAATCCCAAATTTGAGCCAAAGCCCTTGTGTCTTAAAGAATTTGGTTTACATTTGGTTCAGATGCGGGTACAAAAACAAAAAGCTGCATTACTGCAGCTTTTTGTTTTATATGCTGATGCATTTACTTTGATTTCTTAGCGTTAACTCCCGTTTTCTTCTTGTCATCAATCTCGAATTCTTTCATAAGTTCTAAACCGTAATTTCTTATAAAATTAACTACGTCTATAGCCCGTTTACCGCGATTTGTCAGCTTATATTCAACTTTTGGAGGTACGGCAGCATAAACTTTTCGTTCAATAAAACCTTCTTCTTCCAGTTCTTTTAATTTACTTGCCAGCATCTTATGGGTAATATGCGGAATATCTTTTTGCAACTCACTATAGCGCATTACTCTGTCTTTAAGGCGCCAAAGTATAGGCATTTTCCAAGTACCACCAATTCGGTCCATTGCAAATTCAACAGGATTGTAATACACTTTGTTTTTGTATAAAAAGTCGGGCATAATATTTTTTTTACTGATATAACTTTCTAAAAAGAAAGTAACATACATTTAAGAAAGTAATGTACAAAAATATACTAAATTCGAGATATTTGCTTTAAAATAAAATCTATGAACATTGCAATTATAGGAACAGGAAACGTTGGTGGGGCATTGGCCACCAAATGGTCACACAAAGGTCATAATATTCTTTTAGGGGTTAGGGATGCTAACTCTTTTAAAGGAAAGGAATTATTAAAGAATCCAAATACAATGACCGCAAGTATTCATGATGCCGTGAAGAACTCGGATATAATACTTATTGCAACCCCCGCAACCATGGCAGTTGAAGTTGCTCAATCTTTAGGTAACACTGAAGGCAAAATTATTATTGATACAATGAATATAGTAATGGGAAGAGGGCCGGCAGGATTCACAAATACTAGTGATGCTCTTTTAGCTAATACACAATCGAAAGATGTAGTAAAATGTTTTAACACAACAGGTTTTAATAATATGCAAAACACCGAATACAAAAATACAACTATTGATGTTTTTGTTGCAGGAGATAGTGTAAAAGGGAAAGAAGTTGCAATAAAATTGGCAAAAGATGCAGGGTTTGCAGAATGTTACCCTATTGGTGGAAACGACAAATTTGAGTTAATGGAAAAATTTGCCTTCTTCTGGATCAACCTAGCGATGTTCCAGGGACAAGGAAGAGATATCGCATTTAAATTACTTAAACGTTAGATTAATTTACATTTACCTCTACATAAAATTTAAATCAAACACCATTATAAATTATGCATATAGGAAAAGGATACACATTTAAAGAAGTAATACTTTGGACTAGGAGAGATATTTTTGTACTACTCATCTTGGCTGCTGTGCCAACAGCACTATTCCATTTCTTTCAATGGAAGTGGCTTTTGTTACCATGGCTACCAATTGCTTTGCTTGGCACAGCTGTAGCATTTGTGGTAGGGTTTAAAAATAATGCATCCTACGATCGATTATGGGAGGCGAGAAGAATCTGGGGTTCAATAACTAATTTTAGCCGTAGCTGGGGCATTATGGTAAAAGATTATGTTACAACCCGTCACTGCAAAACAAAAGTATCAGATGAAGAGTTAAAAGCAATTCATCTAGAACTATATAATCG
This sequence comes from Bacteroidia bacterium, assembly GCA_016786925.1. Taxonomy (GTDB): domain Bacteria; phylum Bacteroidota; class Bacteroidia; order 2-12-FULL-35-15; family 2-12-FULL-35-15; genus 2-12-FULL-35-15. Next base: position 18,849 of record JAEUTU010000083.1, on the reverse strand, counting down.
TCATTTTGCATGGCTCACTGCCTTACGCTATCAATTACGCGAAAACAAAACATGGGAAGCGATCAACCTCCCTCATAATAAAGAATACCGCAACCAATGGTTTAGGGTAGAAGAGCAGGACAACAAAATTGAAGACGCAATACAACCTTATTTATCTCAAAAAGAATTTCAAATCGTTATTTCAAGATCAAACAAGGCAGCACAAATTTTAGCCTTGCAATCAGAGCACTTGAGACACTTGCTTTCTGAAGGATACATAGAAGACTTCAGACATATGGAATTAGAAAAAATAATTGTAGAGCTCTACAATCAACAAGGCGCCAGCGAGAGAATTAAGAATTTTCCTTACCCCAGACAATATGCAAGTTTAAACAACTGGTTCATTAAAATATTTGTAGCGCTTATTCCATTTGGAATGATACAAGAATTTGCAAAATTAGGTGATAATTACATCTGGATGACCATACCCTTTTCTGCTTTATCAGGCTGGATATTTACAACATTGGAAAGAATAGGTGAAACCTCCGAAAATCCATTTGAAGGAAGCGCCAATGATGTCCCTATTTCAAGTATTAGTCGAAACATAGAAATTGATCTACTAGAAATGCTACACGTTAAGCATAATTTAAGACCAATTCAATCACAAAACAACATTTTAACATAACATGAACTTTGAAACAATATTTAAAAACAACGAAAGTTGGGTCGAGGAAAAATTGAAACTCAACCCTCAATACTTTGAGAATTTGTCGAAAGGACAACATCCTGAATTTTTATACATTGGATGTAGTGATAGTAGAGTTACGGCAGAAGATTTAATGGGTGTAAATCCAGGTGAAGTATTCATACATCGCAATATTGCGAATCAAGTAATACCTACTGACAATAACATTAATGCTGTGATACAATATGCTGTTGAACATCTAAAAGTAAAACATATTATAATTTGCGGACATTACGAATGTGGTGGTGTGAAAGCTGCATTGCACCCCAGTGATTTAGGTCAATTAAACAGTTGGCTGCAAACGCTAAGAGATGTAAGACGTTTACATAAAACCGAATTAGATAATATAAAGGACGAACAGCAGCTATTTGACAGAATGGTAGAACTCAATGTTAGAGAGCAATGCATGAATATCATCAAGATAGACCATGTACAACGCAGTTGGTACAAAACAGGATTTCCGAAAATTCACGGATGGATATTTGATGTAAAAACAGGAAAGTTAAAAGACTCCGGATTAGATCTAGAAAAAGAATTTATGGAGATCCGAGAAATCTACGATCTAAAACCTCTAAACAAATAAAATGAAAATAGCATTAGTAACCGGGGCATACAAAGGCTTAGGATTTGAGTTTTGCAAACAGTTAAGCAAACAAGGTTATAAAGTAATTTTAACTGCACGAGATCTTAAGAAAGCTCAAAAAGCTGCAGAACTTTTGAATGAACAAGAATTGAATGTTTATCCCAAAGCATTAGAAGTAACTAACGAAAAACAAATTCAGGAAATAGCTTCATGGACAAAAGAAGTGTTCGGAAAAATTGACTTGATCGTTAACAATGCAGGAATAAACCCGAAAGATTATGCCGACAAAATAAAAATGGCAAAAGCTTTTTATCTGAACGAATTGGATGCAAAAGAAATGCTAGATGTTTTGCATGTTAATAGTATTGCACCTTTACTAGTGGTAAAACATTTCAGACAATTACTCTGCAGAAGCGAAAAACCTATTGTTATTAATATTTCAAGTTGGCTCGGCTCAGTAACGAATTTGACTTTTGGAGGACATTACGGATATATCGGTAGCAAAAACTTGTTGAATGTTTTGAATAAATCAATGGCTAATGAACTTAAAGCCGAACAAATAATTTGTGTAAATGTAAACCCCGGATGGGTACAAACAGATATGGGCGGTGCAAAAGCTCAATTTACAACTGTGGCATCAGTCACAAATATGATTAATAATATTTTATCAAAAGTAGAAATTTCAGACTCGGGCAATTTTTTAAATTATGATGGCAAAGTTCATCCTTGGTAATTCAAAAAATTGCTATATTTAATTTCGAGTCGAAATGAAAATAAAAAGAACTATAATAATTTCTCTTTGGGGCAGCATAATCTATTTCATATTTGGGTGGCTTATCTTTGATGTACTATTAGGAGAATATACAAACTCTCACACAACCAATATCGTAGGTTTTAAAAAAAGTGAAGAAGAATTCAGTTTTTTGTTTCTCTTCATTTCTTGTTTAGCATACTCAGTTCTTATAACCTATATTTTTGTTTTTCTTATTAAAACTCAAAATTTGTTTCAGGGATTTTTAAGGGCTTCGGCAATTGGAGTTTTAGTAGCTGTAATGACTGATTCCTATTGGTATGGCTCTAGTAATTTCTACAACGATATATTGGTCATGCTTGTTGATATACTTGCTGCAGCAATTACGGTAGGAGTTCTTGGGCTTTCTATTGCTTGGTTGGACATAATACTAAACAAACGCAATCAAGCTAGAACAAAGTAGAATCATGGCATCCGTTTTAATAATTGGCAGTGGTATATTGGGATTGTCACTTGCAGAAAAATTCAGCAAAGGTGGCTACCACGTTTTCAGTACAAGTACTACCGAAAGCAAACTATCCACATTACATGAAATGGGATATAACCCTATACTGTTTAATAGCAATGAAATAGCACACTATGAAAAACTTACTGTGCTTAAAATAGATGTTTTAGTTTTTGCTTTAGCGCCCAGTAAATGTAACGAAATTGCTTATACTGATGTGCTAAACAAAATTTGTAATACATTAAGTTCATTTGAACTACTCGTTTTCACGAGCAGCATTTCGGTGTATTCCAACAACGGACAAAATCATACGGAAGAAAGTGAAGCCATTGAGCATAATTCCATCATATACCAAACGGAATGCTATATAAAAGAACAAATTAGAGATCATTACATTTTCCGTTTAGGTGGACTAATTGACAAACAAAGACATCCAAAGGGGTTTCACAAAAACTTAGAAGTTAAACAAGCCGATGCTCCTGTTAATTTAGTTCAGATCGAGGATGTTTCAAATATGATATACTCTTCCGTTGAAAATAAAATTGATGCCGGAGTTTACAATGTTTGTTCTCCTGAACATCCATCAAAAAAAGAATATTATGGAAGTTTCAATCCGCAGTTAAATTACAGCGAAGGTGAACCGGGAAAAAAAATAGACGGATCCTTAATCTCTAATGCACTTAATTATAATTACACTTCCATCTATGATTTATAGAATGCAATGAGTATCATTGTATTATAATATATATGCAAGCCCTCTTTTCACATATTCAAAAAATATATCCCATAAGCCCTGAAGCAGAAAGCGCATTGGGGGAAATATGCAAAGAACTTTCCTTCACAAAAAATCAAACGATACAAGAGATCGGTCATACGTGCAAAACCATCTATTTTGTAAGCAAAGGTGTAGTCCGTATTTATTACTACAAAGATGCAATTGACATTACCGAAAGTTTTGAATTTGAAAATGCTTTTGTTGCCCGTGCTGAAAGTCTGTTTACCGGCAAACCATCTCAAAAAGCAATTCAAGCGATTGAAGACACCAACCTAATTGCAATCGACTCTAATAAACTATTCAAGCTTTTTGACGAACATCATGACTTGGAACGTTTATTCAGAAAGATCATCGAAACATCTTATGTAACTACAGTCAACCGGATAGAGAGCTTGCAATTCCATACGGCAGAAGAACGTTATAATGCGCTCATAAAAGAAGCACCGGATGTGCTGAAAAGAGTTCCATTAAAATTCATTGCCTCCTATCTGGGCATTACTCAAGTCAGCTTAAGCAGAATAAGAGCACAAAAGTGATTATTTATCATATGATAAATTTTAAGGATCGGCAGCAATCTACCTTTACTTAAAATTTTGAACATGGAACATTTCGATCGCAAAAAACACTGGGAAAACATTTACCAAACCAAAGCGCTTAATGAAGTTAGCTGGTATCAACCCAACCCTTCTACATCAATTGATCTTATTGAACAGCCGGAGATTGACAAGCAGGCCAAAATAATTGACATCGGAGGTGGAGATAGCTTTCTAGTAGATAAACTTCTGGAAAAAGGATATACCAACATAACAGTACTGGATATTTCTGAAGCCGCCATCACACGCGCTAAAAAAAGATTAGGCAATCATGCGGAAAAAGTAAAGTGGATCATTAGTGATGTAACGAAATTCGAGCCTATTGAAAAATATGATGTATGGCACGACAGAGCAGCATTTCACTTTTTAACTTCAACAGAAGATATCGATCAATATCTACAAACGGTTAACAAAGGCATAAGCAAAGGAGGTAAGCTCATCATCGGTACTTTTAGCGAAAGCGGTCCCCAAAAATGCAGTGGAATAGAAATAAAACAGTATTCAGAAAGCACGCTTACACAATTAATGAGTAATGGATTTAAAAAAGAAGAATGTTTTTCTATTGATCACACAACACCTTCCGGTAACACTCAAAACTTTTTATTCTGCAAATTCATAAAGTAGTAAATACTATCCGTATTTTTACTCTTGGATGAAAAAAACATTGATCGTTCAGGGAGGAGGATTTCGCACCGGATTCAGTTCGGGTGCGCTGGATGCATTCATGCAAAAGCAATACGATCCGTTTGATCTTTATATTGCTGTTTCAGGAGGGGCCATTGCTACCTCCTACTACATTGCCAAACAACCTAAACACTGTTTTAACGCGATCTGTTTTCTTTCCGAAAAAGGAAAGTTTGTTAACTACTCCAACTTTTTCAAATTTCAGCCTGTGATGGATGTAGATGTTTTTTATGCTATCTCCGACAGACATTTCCCATTCGACAGAAAAGCTGCTGAAGCTCATTTAGAACAAAAACAATTTGCTATTGTGATGACCGATAAAACAAACGGTCAAGCTTTTTATGGCGATCCCTTAAAAAGCGGTTGGGAAGAAACAGTGATTGCCTCCTGTTCTCTCCCTTTTATTACAAAAGGAAAACATACCATCAATGGAATTGACTACATGGATGGCGCCTGGGGCGATCCGTTACCGGTTGAATGGGCAGTGAAAAATGGCGCAACTGATATCACTGTTATCCGCACTGCACCGGCCAATGAAAAAATGAAAAAATCATGGATCGATTATTTGGGCGAAACCTATTACAGGAAAAATGAAAAGATCAGAAAAGCATTTACAGAAAATTATCTTGTCTATAACAGAAGTATCGACTTTATCAATGATCCACCCAAAGGTGTTGTAATAAAACAAGTTGCTCCTATGGAGGAATTAAAAGCCGGATCATATACCAACTCGATACAATTGTTGGAAGAAGATTATTGGAACGGTTACAACAGCGGAATGGACTATCTTTCCAATCTATAGAACATTAAACATCTTGCAGTTGGATCTGCCTGCAAACCTTATAAGCACTCGTTGTTTTTCCTTCTACACTTCTTTCCAAGATCGTAAGAGTGGTGCATTTGAACTTTGCTTTAAACTCATGCTGTTCGATAAACTGATTGATCTTCGGCAATGCTTCTCTGGGAAGTGTACGGGCAAGTGTCAAATACGGTTCATAATTCCGTTCATTGATACGAAAGAACTGAGTGATCATTTTGTGTAAAGAAACAAATGGCTTGTGATCTTCAATTTTAATATAAAGTGTGTTGGAGATCTGACCATGCATAAAATTTTCAAAGCCATTTAAACTCACAACAAAGCGTGGAATTTTCGAAAACAACAATTGAAATTTATCCCAATAATTATCGTCCAACCGTTCAACCATTGCAAAGCCGGTGATGGAAATATGAGGTGTGGAGCGAAGGTTATAAGCATTGATCGACACAAGACCGTTCAACGTTTGTTTCATATCCAACACCTTCTGCTTTATTTCATCTGAAGGAGAAACAACAATTAAATATTGAAATTTACTTTCCTTCTTTTGTTCTAAAGGTATTTCATTCTCAAAAAGGGATAATTGTGCTTTGTCTTTGCTTTTCATTCATTGCAAAATAAACAATTAAATGGCACAAATAAACAGCTTATTGTCTCTTTTATTATAGATGTTAAATAAGGAATTAAAGTTCACATTGGCGACAATGAAATTGGTGCTGGCTGATTTATACTCTTCCTCAATATTCAATATCTCCAAGTCATTCAACTGTGATTTATCCTGAAAACGAATATATAGCTTGATCGGGAAATCAAATTCTACTTGTTTGATCCCATCTTCTATCTTCGGATTAATGCTTAATGCCTTTTTCAGTTTTTTGTAACCGTATTTATAATCATAAGTTAATGCCGAAATATCAGACAATACCGCACTTCCGGTAGGATGGCTGCCGGCACCTTTACCTACTAATGTTTGTTTACACGAGAATGCCCCTTCTACTTCCACAGCATTGTACTCATACAGCACATTGTACAGTTCACTTTCTTTTCCCACAAAATGAGGTAAGGCATACACACGGTATTTATCTCCAACTTTTTGAGATACGCCCAACATTTTTACACGTAATCCTCTTTGTTTAGCATATAAAATATCATCGTAACTGATATTCTGGATACCTGTATTAAAAATATCATCGGGGTTCAATACGATACCAAATGCATGAATCGTTAATAAAGAAGTCTTAAACTTTGTATCAAACCCGGCTACATCCAACCATGGATCGCTTTCGGCAAAGCCATTTAATTGAGCATCCTTCAACACATCTGTATAGTCTTTATTTTCTAGCTCCATGCGTGTAAGAATATAATTACAAGTTCCATTCAAGATTCCCTTCACACTGCTCAACAATTCATTATCATAGTATTCTTCCAAATTTCTGATAATAGGAATACTTCCTCCTGCTGATCCTTCGTAGATCAAAGCCACATTATTCTTTAATTGAAGATCGTATAGTTCTTTGAAATTTTCTGCCAACATTTTTTTATTTGCAGACACTACATTCACACCATTGTTCATCGCTTCTTTGACAATATCGAATGCTTCATTTGCATTATCGATCAACTCAACGATCACATTGTGTTTGCCTGTTTTCAAAATATCATTTTTGTCGTATGTAAAATACGATGCATCTATCTTACGTTTTTTATTTTTGTCCTTTACACAAATACGATCAATATTTGCTTTTAATCCTTCTGAATGATTTAACACATCATACAAACCTTGTCCAACACACCCAAAGCCAAACAATCCAATTGAAATATCTTTATTTCCCATAATTTATTTTTTTGCAAAACTATTTTTAAAACTGTAACTATTTATTCTAATCTTTATTCATTCTTATAAATGCAAGCCACATTCTGTCTTCGATTTATTGACCCAACGACCACTTCTACCCTTTCCGGCAACCGTACAATGGAAACAGCCAACCGAGTTGAAACCCGCTTTTAACAAAGGATGTTCAGGCAATTGATGTTGTTTGATATAGTCGAATGCATCTTGTTCTTTTAAGTCAACCAAGGGATAGAACTTTAGCATTCCATCTTTTTGATCAAATACTTTTAAACTACCTCTGTACTTATTTTGAGAAGACATTAAACCCGATACCCATACTTGAAAATCGGGCTTGATCTTATCCAATGGCTCCACTTTATTAATAGAACAACAGAGATCCGGATCCGAATTCCATGTTTTATCCTCTTGTGTAAACTTATTCTTCCACTCCTCGGGTTTAACATCAATTACATTTAATCCTAAAAGATCTGTTAATTGTTGTTTATAGGCCAATGTTTCATTAAAGTGATAAGTAGTATCAAGAAAATGAACGGCCTGCTCCTTATTAACTTTATGAAATAGATGCAATAAAAAAGCAGCGGTAGTTCCAAAAGAAGATGTAAACAACACTCTTTCAAAATCCTTATACAATTCCTTTATCCGTTCTTCCGGACTTAAAGGGGCATATTTGCTATTTAAGACATCAATATTCATTAAAATATCCCTGATAAAATATTACGCAAACTTACAATAATTACTACAATTCCAACCGTTATCAAACCTGCACGAACGGGTATTTTGGATGTAAAATATGCCGCAATAGGAGCAGCAATTGTTCCCCCAATGATCAACCCTATAATAATGCTCCAATGTTGCAAACCGATGATGGTAAAAAACGTTACTGAACTCGCCAGAGTTATAAAAAACTCAGCAAGATTAACTGACCCTATTGTATAGCGAACATTTCTACCTCTGGCAATTAATGTTGATGAAACGATGGGCCCCCAGCCTCCTCCTCCAATAGAGTCTAAAAACGCACCAAAGAATGCAAGTATTCCTATCCGTTTGATCTTTTTCTTTTCATTCAATTTCCGAATTGCTTTAATAATTATTGTAATTCCAAGGATCAAGGTATAAATAGAAACAATTGGTTTAATGTAGCTGCTGTAATTTTCTGCTGAAGATAAAATATAAGCACCGATGATCGCACCGATAATTCCGGGAATAAGTAAATTCTTAAATAATTTTGTATTGACATTTTTAAATTTCAAATGACTTAAACCCGATGCACCGGTAGTGAATATTTCGGAAGCATGCACACTTGCACTAGCGGCTGCGGGTGTAACACCAAAGGAAAGCAGGAAGGTAGTGGCAGAAAGACCATAAGCCATACCCAATGAACCATCAACCATTTGAGCAACGAATCCTGCTGCAATAAAAATCAACACTGTTTCATCGATCGAGCCAAACAATTCCCCCGCAAATCCTCCAATAGCAGAAAATGGCACGTAGGTAAAAAGCAAATGTCCCAATACCATTAAAGCAATGGAAGCTAGAGAATACAATAACCAATAACGAAAAAGTTCTTTTTTCGTTTTTTTCTTAGTGTTTACCAAATGAGGTTGCAAAGAAGAAATATTCTGACTGCTGGTAAGAATAGCTGTAGCTTCATTCAACTTTTTCACCTTTTCGGCAAAATCACCTTTTAGCTGATTTCTGAATTTGTTTAAAGAATCGATCGTGATCTGTGTATCCTCAGGTAATGCTTCATTAAACACTTCTTTCAAACGCTTCGCCAATGTAGGCGATTTCCCATTGGTAGAAATTGCGATCTTCAGATCTCCCTTTTGAACGATTGACCCCAAATAAAAATCGCATAGATCAGGAGTATCCGCTACATTGATCAATATTTTTCTCTTTGTTGCTTCTACTCGAATCAATTCACTAATAGCTCTATCTCCTGTTGCAGCTATTACCAGATCCTTATTATCAAGATCGTTTATTTCAAAAGATCTTTCAATTAATGCAACATTCGGTATCTCTTTCACCAGCTCTTTTATTTCTGTAGAAATGGATCTTGCAACAAGAGTAATTCTAGTAGCCGGACTATTCTTAATAACAGCCGTTATTTTCTCCAGGCCAATCACTCCACCGCCCACGATCAATAGGTGTAAGTGCTCCAATTTTAGAAAAACAGGGAACAGATGATTCTGAGAATCTATAGTATTATTGACTTTTTCCACCTATGTGTAGATTATGAAATAAACTTAAATTAATGACATTCGTTTGTTCAAATGAATCTTTTCTATTCTTTACAAGAAAAATATCTGTATACGATAACATGGCGCTGAGCATCTCATTCCATTTATATCCAATCCCAATGCTAGCTCTATTTTGGTCAAAACTATTGTAAACAATCTCTTTCCCGGAATTAAACATGACCTCGTCAGAAATAGCAACAAACCAGGTCTTGTCCGCTAAACTATTCCGGTTAACCGGTATTTGAAATTGTAACATATATCTATACCTATTGATATAGCTATTCAATTTATCTCCTTCAATAGTACTTTGAATAGACCTTTGTTCTACTCTCAAACGATGATTTATTTTAATTCTCTTAAACGTATTCGTGATCAGCAACTGCTCCCATCCTCTCAACTCCTCTTTGAAAGAAACTCCTGAGAAATGTCTGAAATAAGCTACACCCGCTGTAATATTTACCTTTTCGTTGACTCTGTAACTTAGCCCAGGGCGCACGAGTTGTTGAGACCATTTCCCGGCCCATTCACTCCCGCGTAATCCAAAATCAAGATAAAGCGACCAATTTTTTTTGAAATTAACCCTTGTGAAATCGGAAAACCACAGTGAATTAGAATGCTTGATCGTATGTTGACTAAACATTGTCGAAGACGAAAAAAGGAACAAGAAAACAATACTTTTTTTCATAGCTCAATTATTCTTCCCGGGAATCAGTTTGTTCAAAATTGTATAGAAATAACAGCCAAGGCAAATCCCGAACACACTCTCTAAAAAAGCACAAGCAATTAACACCAGAATTGCACTTATAAACAATGCATACAAATTCAATATTTGTGCTATAAATATGAGCAGCGCAAATACAATTCCGATCTTTGCCGCAAATAATTTAGGAGCACTGTCAATCGGTTTTGGTTTAATATTTAATACTTCAACTATGTATTTTGAAACAAACCTTAAAACACTATATTTTCCTAAATTAAATCCTCTTAAGACAAAGTCAGCAAACAAAAATAAGGACAACAGATAATTATCCGTGATCAATACAAATGCTGAAATAATAAGCGTTAAAAGTGCTACGGCACGCACTACATTTTCATCCGTTCTACCGGCTGATACCGGGCAAGTAATATTCAGTTCTGTTCTCATTTTTTTAGTTCATTTAATTCAATAAATATTTCCAATCAGTTAAGCTTGCAGGGAATTGCTCATGAAGCTTCACGACATCACCTATCACAATAATAGCAGGAGCTGCTATTTTTTCTTGTCGAGCGATCTCTAGAATTGTATCGATAGTTCCCAATGCAATTTTTTCATTCGGCAATGAACCGTTTTGTATGATGGCAATGGCAGTATCATGCTTCGCATTTGATTTAAACACTTCCACAATCTCCTGTAGTTTATTTAGTCCCATTAAGATCACTACAGTAGAAGTTGATTGGGCTGCTAAACGTACATCCTCTGAAAGCTGCCCCGAACTAGTTGTTCCTGTTGTTACCCAAAAACTCTCATTGGTGCCTCTGTTGGTCAAAGGAATTCCTTGTAATTCAGGAACAGCGATACTACTAGAGATGCCTGGAATAACTTCTGTGTCAATGTTAAAAAGTTCAGCATATGCTTTTTCCTCATAGCCACGTCCAAAAACGAAAGAGTCTCCTCCCTTCAGTCTCACCACATGACCATAAGTAAAAGCAAAATCAACGATCAAGGAATTGATCTGCTCTTGAGAATAGGCATGATTAGAATTTCGTTTCCCAACATAAATTTTCAATGTTGTATCCGGAGCATAATTCAATAATTCTTTATTCACTAATGCATCATACAGTATCACATCTGCTTGTGTTAAAGCTTGCACACCTTTAACCGTGATTAGATCTGCATCGCCAGGACCGGCACCAACCAGTGTAAATTTTGGATATATATTATTTCTTGTTTTCATTTTTTAAAGTATTAAGTTGTTTTTGTTTTGATTCAATAATTTTTTTGTTTTGATTGTGTTTAAAAAATTGATCATACCAACAACTGTCGTACTTAATATGTGTTTTAAATTTTGTTTTCATTTTAGCTTGTCTGTTTACTCCGAATTGTTTTTGCTTGCTCTATAAAACCTATCGCTTCTGTCAAATAATTTTCTGCAAACGCTTTTGATGGTTCATTCTGATTTATCTGCAACACAAATTCTTTAAATGTTGTTTTTAGTTTTATTTCATTTGTCTCCACATACTGTTTATCAAAGTCATTGATAATTTCATGATGTGTATTGGTTGGTACACTCTTATCTAACAACAAGGCTTTGGCACTACTGATGATAGCAGCATAGCTATGATAGATGCTGTCAGCATATAAGCCATCGGCTAAACTCGTTTTTGCCCAATCCAATTTTTCTTCTGCTTCGAAAATCAATGTGGCAACTAAATCGATCAATACTCCGGCACATTCACCCACTCCAATTTCGGTTTTAAATTGTTCCGTATGCCCCCAATCTATATAATCATCTGCTACTAAGGTTGAATTATCAGCATGTGGTTTTAACAATTGATAGAAATAGTCTTTGCCTTTTTTATCATAATAATTATTAAAATATTCTCCTTCCACTGCATTCTTTTCAAAATCATCCAACAATGTTCTTAATACTGCCGGTCCTCTTTTACTTGGAACCTTAATGATCTTATCTGCTATTCGCCCTTCCCCATTTCCTAAAACACCACCTCCTAAAACCAGTTGTAAAGCAGGAACTACATTATTCCCATTTTTAAAAGAACTACCATGGAACCCGATCTGAGCCAATGCATGTTGTCCACAAGAGTTCATACAGCCACTGATCTTAATTTTAATATCATTGTTAAATTGCAATTCGGGATATTCTTCTGTGATCACTCGTTCCAATTCTTTTGATATTCCTGTACTACTCGATATTCCCAAATTACAGGTGTCTGTTCCCGGGCAAGCTGTTATATCTGCAACCGAATCGAAACCAATTTGGGCTAGGCCTAGTTTGGACAACGCTTTGAACAAAGCAGGCAAGGCTCCCTTTGGAACAAATTTCAATAACAGACCTTGATTCACAGTGATGCGTATATCATCTGTGGCATAGGTATCTACTACTTCTGCTAATTTGCGGGCAGTAGTTGTATTGATATTCCCTAAACTAATTTTTATGAAAACACCATAATAGCCTTGCTGCTTTTGTTCAAACACATTTGTCACTAACCAATCTTTATACACCGGATCATCGCTTACTTTAAAAGTGGTAAAGGATGAATTAATATATTTTTCTTTTGATGGAACAGCTTCTCTGTCGATCTTATACGATTTAACATTTAAAGCCAAACGCTCTTCTTCAGTTAATTTTAAAAATTCTTCTATCCCAATTTTATTGATCAAATACTTGATACGAGCCTTGTGGCGACTCAATCGTTCTCCATGTCTGTCAAAAACACGCACTACAGCTTCTGTAAATGGGATCAGTTGATCTTCTTCCAAGAATTCAAATGCCGTTTTTGCTAAAAATGGTTGAGCACCTAACCCCCCACCGATCAACACTTTGAAACCTCTCACGATCTGTCCGTCAACGATCTTTACTTTCGGGATAAAACCCAAGTCATGCATAAATGTGTATGCTGTATCTTCATCATTAGAAGAAAATGCAAATTTTAATTTGCGCCCCAATTCCTGACCAAAAGGTTTTCTCAGGAAGTAACGGAACATAGCATCGGCATAAGGCGAAACATCAAATGGTTCCTTTGGATCTATCCCGGCAACTGCAGAAGCAGTAATGTTACGAACGGTATTGCCACAAGCTTCGCGCAAAGTAATATCGTCTTGCTCTAATTTTGCCCACAACTCAGGAGTGCTATCCAAACTCACGTGATGAATTTGAATATCCTGACGTGTTGTTAAATGCAAATTCCCATTTGAATACTCATCGCTGATATCAGCTATTCTCAACAATTGTTTTGTTGTTAACCTTCCAAATGGAAGTTTGATGCGAACCATCTGAACACCTTGCTGACGCTGACCATAAACTCCTCGAGCTAAACGTAAGGAACGGAATTTGTCTTCATGCAATGTTCCATTTCTGAATGCACGTATCTTTTCTTCCAATTCGATAATATCTTTTTCCACTAGTGGATTTTCAAGTTCTGTTCTAAAGCTTTGCATATAATTAAAGTGTTACGTTATACAATTGATACCATTCTTCACGGCTTAATTCTAAAGAATAGGCGCTAGCCGCGTTTTTTATTCTTTTTTTATCCGGACTACCGATGATCGGCAAAGCGCCTAATTTGTAGAGCCATGCCACGGCTATCTGTTCTACATTTGCTTGATGTTTTTTACCAATCGATTCTAATACTTTACGGATCTTGATCGCTTTTTTATCTTTTCCGGTCAAAATACGACCATCAGCTAATGGCGAAAAAGCTAGTGGTTTACTGTATTGCTCTTTGATAAAATCCAGACGACCGTCATTCAATGCATTTGTTTGCAGTAGATTCAATTCGATGTGATTCGTAATGATAGGTTGTGACAAATGTGCTGCCAACAAACGGTGTTGGGATGCATTAAAATTAGATACGCCAATGTATTTGATCTTTCCACTCAATACTAGTTCCGAAAGAACAGATGCGGTTTCTTCCACATCAAATAAAAAATCAGGGTGTTCTAGCAAGAAAATATCAATATAATCGGTTTTCAATTTTTTCAAGGAACTATTTACAGATTCCTTGATGTGTTTTGCACTTAGATCATAATAAACATTCTTCCCTTTTATATTTTTTACTATCCCGGATTTAGTTGACAATACAATGTCTGCACGGTTAAAGGATTTAGACTGGATGGCTTTCCCAAACAATTCCTCGATCTTTCCTGCTCCATATTGATCGCTATGATCGAATGTATTGACTCCTAACTCTAAATTGTAATTAATGATCTCTTCAACCTTTTTTTGGTTAACTAAACTTGGAGTATTCCATCTCCAAAAACTATAGATTGCTGCTGATACTTCAGGTCCTGAATCACTTATATATATTTTTTCCATTTTATTTTTTTTAGTTATGTTTTTGAAATAAAAAAGCCCCTCGGCTATTCGCGGAAGGGCTTTTGATCTTGCTTTATGTTGTTTTAACTTTTACAACATTGCATAGTAGTAGCGCTCCGCATTCGCAGGTACATCATACAACACATACACATTAGTAAGTTGAAAGTTAAAAGTTGAAAGTTAAAAGTTGTCATTTATAATAGTATTACTGTATTAAAAATCAAAAAAGGCTTCCCGTTTTGGAAAGCCTTTTAAAAAATGTATTTAAAAATATGTTATTACAACAGGCTTTCCATAATTAAATACACATCATACAGCACATCATTGGTCTGTTGATTGTAGATAATGTATATGTAAAGTTGTTGTTCATTTTTTTCTTATTGCGATGCAAATATATGAATGTAAAATTCAATTTTGCAAATTTATTTTTCTTATTATTTATTTTATGATCAATTTGCCAGTTTTTACAGGCATTTCAGACGAGTAAATTTTATAGAAATATACCCCGCTTTCTAGTCCGTTTCTTGAAATTTGGAACTGTTTTGCAGTAATATTTGTTTGATCCATCACTTTTTTACCCAATACATCAAATAATTCAAATGTGTATGCCCCATTTGTTTTGTCTGAATGAATTACAAATGTTGTAACATCACTGAATGGATTTGGATAAACAGCAATTTCTCCATTTGTTATCTCTTCTATTCCTGTTGGAATAACATACGTATTCATAGCTGTGTTGGTGATCACCGGTTCATTAAAGTCGAAATAGATGTAAGCAGTATTTTCGATCTCTTCGCCTGCTGTTGCGGCATTCAACTTATTAATCCTAAATTGAACATGACCATGACTGCCCGGCTCATCGCTTGTGCTATCCGGAAGCATGATGTTGTCAAATTTAAATCGAAGTAAATTGTTCGGCAACAACTCAACCTCATAAGCATGGCTAGCATTTAACACTTCCAAACTTTGAAGGTCTAATAAACCAGAGATAGTATCATCTACCACAATATTTACAGCCGGGCCATTACCTGTATTCTGGAAACGGATCAAGTAATTAAATTCTGTTTCGCTCAACTGAATATCGCCTGTTGCACCAATACCTGCCGGAGATACTGTTTTATCATTCGGATCGAATGAACCTGTAACCGGACGAGTATAGGTATAAGTATTACAACCCGGATTCACATCCACACCACTGGTTACTGTTGCTGTTACAATAGCAGCTGTAGGAGTTCCAAGAGTTGTCCCAACAGGAGTATAGAAGGACACCAAAAATGTTTGTGAGGAAAATCCACCTAAATTAGTATAATTGAAACATACGGTATTGCCCGTTACTGTTGCTCCACCAGGAATTGATGAAACATAACTTACTTGTACAGGGAGGTCAATACAAACCGTTCCGTTAGTTGATAAAGAGGTATAATTCGTCAGATAAATCTGGTATGTTCCATTAAAGCCAGGAACCACTCCTGAGCTCCAAGCGCTCACACAAACATCATAAACAAATGGTTGATTATATGCAAAATTATTATTGCCTTGAGTTGAACCGTTGGTTACGTTTACGGAATAACTTGTTGTACATGTACCTGACAAATAAGTTGAATTTACAGGTGTAACAGTATAGTTTCCGGATGGAACCCAGATCACATAATAACCATTTCCATTGGTTAAGCCTGTATAAGTGTTTGTTCCATTGGTAACAGTTACACTATAATTCACTATCGGAGATTCGCCTACATCAAACAAACAATTATTGTTGGCATCATTATAAATATAACCTGTAATATAACCGTAAGAAGGAGTTGTATTAACGGTAAAAGTATAAGAACTGCAATCGCCATTGTTATCGGTGATCACTACAGTATAAGAACCACCTGCTAAAGAGTAAATATCTTCAGATACTGCACCATTGCCCCAGGCAAAAGTATACGGAGCCGTAGTTCCATTTAATGTAATGTTAATTGAGCCATTTTGTAAACCGGCACCTGATTCGTTGGTTATTTGTGGTACTACAGTTAAACCCGGAATACTTGTTGCTCCAACAAAAAATGTAGAATAGCCTATACAACCATTATTATCTGTTACAGCTGCAACATAGCTTCCGGAACATAATCCTGTAAAGATATTAGACATCTGAGGTGCTCCTCCATTCAAACTGTAAGTATATGGAGCAACGCCCCCCGATTGAATGATGGTTGCCGAACCTGTGCAGGAGCCTGCACAAGCAGATGAAGGTGTTGTATTTTGTGTTACAACAATTCCTGAAGAATTGGAAACGGTTACTACCGATGTTTGAAGACAGCCATTGGCATCTGTAACAGCAACGGTATATGTTCCAGCACACACATTTGAATGCTGTGGGAACGATGGTAGTGTTGGAGCCCAAGAATATGTATATGCCGGCACGCCACCTGTTACATTCGTCATAATAGCACCATCACACATTCCACATGTAGCAGGAGATGAACTTGGATTAATCGCAATCTGTGTTGGTTGATTTATTGTTCCTGTCAGAACAACAGAGCAGCCATTTGCATCTGTTATTTGTACGGTATAAACGCCTGCACATAGATTGGTTGCTGTAGCTGCAGTCGTTCCATTCGACCACAAATAAGTATACGGTGCTGTTCCACCGGAAGGAATAGCTGTTAACACCCCATCACAAGAACCAAAACAAGAAGCATTAGCTCCAACAGAAACAGACCCACTCAAGGTATTATTTGAGCTTACATTTACAAATCCTTGGCTTGAGCAACCAGCAGCATTCGTTGCAGCTAGTGTATAACTTCCTACACAGAGATTAACGGGGTTTTGCATTGAGGATGTGAAGCCTGCAGGTCCATTCCAAATATATGTAACAGCACCGATTGTGTTATTAACGATTGAACCGTCACATTGATTATTACAATTAGTATTAATTGCTGAAATATTAATAGTAGGTCCGGCATCTGCAATAAGTATAGCAGTTGAAGTAGACGTACATCCATTAAGATCAGTTACCATAACAGTATATGTTTCACTTGAAAGAACCGGACAAACAGAATTAAAAGCAGTAGTAACACTATTTGGCAACCACACATAAGCATAAGGAGAAGTACCACCTGCCGTATTTGCTATAATTGTTGCGCATGAACCCATACATGCTTGTAAAGGAGTATTGGTAGTAATTACAATAGGATTGGGTTGGTTTATTACCACAGTATGAATGGCTGAACTCATATCAGCACTATCAATTACTGTTAGTGTATATGTACCAGCACATAAATTACTGATGTTTTGCGATGATGCAGAGTAGCTGCTAGGCCCGGCCCAAGAATAACCATAAGGCCCAATTCCTCCGGTTGCAAAACCATTCGCAGAACCATTGCATTGTCCGTTACAGGTAACATCTGTTTTAGTAGCAGTGGCCACATGACCTGTTGCAAACACAACACTGCTAAATAACACAGCAAAAAGGGAGAGTAATAGTTTTTTCATAATATTAGATTTTAAACAATCGTATTTTAATAAATATATTTCCGTTTAGTTGTAAGAAGTGTGTTTCAAGCTTTCTTTGTAATGAGATGAAAAACAAGAACAATTAGTTGCATTTGATATGTTCTTCATTATTTTCAAAATATCATAAATGAATTTTATAGACATTATACTTTGTATTCCATTGGTCTGGGGACTATATAAAGGGTTCACCAAAGGCTTGATCATTGAAGCAGCCACCATCATTGCTTTTGGATTAGGCGTTTGGGGAGGCATTCATTTGTCTGATTTTTTAGCACAGAAAATTCAAGCTACATTCGATTGGCAATCCCCCTACCTGCCTATTATTTCCTTCGCTTTAATTTTCTTATTGATCATTGCAGGTGTATTTTTAGTAGCAAAAGGTGTACAAAAAGCTGCTGATGGTATGGCTTTAAGTGCACTGAATAAAATAGGAGGAGCTGTTGGAGGCACTTTAAAATTTGCCCTAATTATGAGTGTAGTGATCTTTGTATTAGATGCTATTGAGAAAAGTTATCCCTTGATCTCATTCAAGGCTAAAGAAGAATCTTTATTGTATAAGCCAATGGGCATGATCGCTCCAACGTTGATCCCTGCTTTAAAAGAAAGTAAAGTCGCTGATCTTATTCCTCAAGCGGATAGCACAGGAATAAAAATACAGGTTAAAGCAGTGGATCTGGAAGCTCCACCTGTTGAAGTACAAGTAGATCTAAAATAAAGATATACCAACAAAAAAGCTCCGGAATAATTCCGGAGCTTTTTTGTTTTCTCTACATAAGAGAGCATTCGAAAAATCAATTATC
>JAEUTU010000009.1 GCA_016786925.1 Bacteroidia bacterium | reverse complement strand
TAACGTTCCCCGTGCTTTGCCGACAGTGGCGAAGAGTATGGAAACATTCGGCCTGTAGTAAAGTTAACAAAAAAGGAATAAACCACAAAATACCTTTGAAAAGCACCTTTTTTGTTAACGAGAGAGGCTTTTGCTTGAAATTCGATGCTTGAGTCGTCCCGCCCGCCATTGCGGCAACACGGTGTTATAAGCAGTTTATAATTTGATTGAGTAATATAATCTAGGCACAAGTCTACTGAAACTTATTTGACTATAATTATTAATAACGGTACTTATACTTTCTTCAGTTTGTTCATATGGCGGAGAATTAAAATAAGTTGTTGATTTTTCATAATGATAAATTTCTGATGTTTTTTTAAAGGAAGTGTAGAGTAGATAATCACATAGGTCCACTCCAATTTTCATAGAATTAGTTATGTTAAATGCTAGTCCAATATTTAGTCCGAAGCCAGTAGAATAACCTGAACCAATTTTTTGTTTGTCAATTATTGTATAATCTGTAAGAATTTCGTTCGTTGTATTGTTATTAGAATAAGTTCTGTTGTAATAATTATTTGTGCCTTGTCCATAATATATAAAAGGTATTTCAAAAGTGAAATGTATTGATATTTTATTTAATTCTTCTTCATGTGATAAATATAAAGAGTTTAAATAATGCTTTTGTGAATACTTGAAAACTTCGTCAACATAATATATATTTCCACTGTAATAGTCATAATTATTCGACTCTTCGCCTTTTCGCAATACTAAACCAAATCTATAACCTATTTTAATTTCTTTAATTTGTCTTGAATAACTTGCCGAAAAGCCAATTGAATAATATTTTCTCGAATAGTTATTACTAGGTGTCAAAATCCATTCATCATTAAAATATTGTCGCATTGATGGTGTCATTATTGGGGAATAGCACTCTAATTTAAATTCATTTTTAGTGCCATTTTGCGACCATAGAGTCAAGCTTGTCAATGATGTAATAAGGGTAATAATTGTCTTTCTCATAAATTGCTTATAACGTTTTGCAGCTTGGCGAAGTGGCGGAAATCGAAGCATAAATGTTCAGCTTTTCACAAAAGTTCAATCGAAGAACTGCCGTTGAATATAGCATTAAATCCGCCATTTTGCCAAACTGCTGTTGTGCGTAGTTATTCTTCTTCGGTATGCCATTCATCACCAAATACTAAAAGTTTATTTGTTCTTAAATAATTGTATTGTTCAATTGTCAAATAAATAATACTTGCTTCTTGTCCATCTGTATAAAGTTCATAGAACTGTCCTTTCAATTTTTGTTCTGAAACAACAGATTTTGTGAAGTTGAAAAACTCGGTATCAATCCAATCATCTTCAATTTTAAGTGTCTTGCTGTACGACTTATTTCCAATTTTAAATTTTAATTCAACTTTCTTTTTCTTTTCAATATCGAAATTATCAGATATTTCAGTTGCATTAAAATCATTGTGAGATATTTTCTTGTACTCTCGAATTAATTCAGCGTAAGGGTCTTCAAGATTACCTAATTCTGTGTCAAACATATAAATAACATCAGGAAAAGCCATTAACACGTCATTTAGATTGCTGTTCTCTTGTTCAGAAACCTTCTCTTTTGCTTTTTCAATTTGTTCGTTTGTTAAGTGTGACAGTAAGCCAATCTTCTTATACTCTTCGATTGCAAGTTCTATTTTTTTGCTTGTCAATTTATTTTTAAAGCTTTCGTAGCTTGGCGTGAAATAAACGCCACCACCGTGAAGCAAATCTGCTTGTTCTTTTGTCAATGCGATTATTCCAAAAACTTTCCATTCAACTGCGTTTCCTTGATATGCTTTTACTTCGTGTAGTCTGTAAGACGATTGCAAGTCAGCAAGGATTTTGTTGAATATTTTGTAATATTCTTGTTGGTCTATTTTGTTTCCGTAGTATTGATTTTTACTAGGACTATATAAATGATAACTGCTTTTGTGTTTGTATTTTTTGCCGTTTGATTTTAGTGAAACAACAAAATCGTAGAATTTACTATCGTTGTCTGAAATTGAACTATCAAGAACAATTTGAAACTGAAAATCTGTAAAGGCCAATTCGGGAATTATGCTTGCAGTTTTTTGGTGAATTAATTCAAGATATTTCTCTGGTTCATTCGGATAATCTTGTTCGTTAATAATCACAGCTTTGTTACAGTAATTTAAAAAATCAATGGGATTTTGTAGTTTTTCTTGTTGTATATCGACAATGAGACTATCAAATTTTGAATTCACAATTTCTTTGCTTTTGAGTTTATCTGCAAATACTTTAAGTTTTTCAGGGTTCATATGTTCCTTTAATGCTACTTGCTCAATTATGGATGGTAATAATTGAAGTGAATGAACAAATTCATTATTATTTATTTTGGATTGGGAATGAGTGAACTGATTTTCACTTATTAAGTCGCAAGATTTAAGCTTTGAAAGATATTGAATGAGTTCTTCGTTTATTTTGGTCTGTTCCGTTAGTTTAGGTTTTTCATCTCCAAAACTTAAATGCGTTCCAATTTCTGAATAGAATTGCCCTGTCAACTCCTTAAATTCAATTTGAAATAAAGAATATAGATATGTTGCGTTGGATTTTGTGTCACCTTTTTTAAGAAGTTCTTCAAAATCCTTCACTTGTTTTTGTTCAATTAGTTTATTGTCAATTAACTTTTTTAAAGTGCTGTCCATAGTCTGTCCGTTGGCAAAATTTGCTGTCAAAATTAATATGGTCAATATTTGTAGTAGGGTCTTCATATAATTACGCACAACGGCTCGGGGCTTTGCGAGGGCGGGGATTTTCTGCAGAAAATCTCAACCGAAGCCGAAAGCCACAAATATAGCGAAAAAGCTCCAACGGAGCATTTTCGCCCCGCTCTCGCAAAACCCGTGTTATAGGCAGGCATATTATCGGTTTATTATTTCAATTGCTTTTTCCAACACTTCGTCTTTACCCTTTTTAATTCCTTCAATCGTTGGTTTTACAATAACATCGGGTACAATTCCGATTCGTTGTGTTTCTGTTCCGTCCGGATAATAAACTCCGATTCCCGAAATCATTGTTCTTAAACCACCAGGAAGATGAATTGTTGAAACATTTCCGTCAGCTCCTGCTGTCGCACTTCCGATTATGATTGAATTTTTTACAGCTCGAAATGCCATTGCAGTATATTCTGCTTGACTTTGTGATTTTTCATTAATTAGCACAACCAATTTTCCATTATATTTATTTTTACCACTTTTTATTTTTGCTCCCTCTCTAAATGTGAACTCGCCCGGATTATCAGGATTTCCTTGGGTGAATTTTACAAATTCAGTCGGTTCAGATACGAAATAAGAGCCTAAAGCAAAGGGAACAAATGTAGAAGGATAATTTCTTATGTCAATAATAATACCTTTAGTGTTCTTAAAAGATTTTTTGATTTCGGGAATGTCTTCTTCTTTGATGTTTGCCAAAGTGATGTAACCAATATTTCCGTCTAAAATCTTAAAACACTTTTCTTCTTTGTTTACTTTGTACCAATGA
Organism: Bacteroidia bacterium; assembly: GCA_016786925.1. GTDB lineage: Bacteria > Bacteroidota > Bacteroidia > 2-12-FULL-35-15 > 2-12-FULL-35-15 > 2-12-FULL-35-15. The sequence goes on along the minus strand of JAEUTU010000009.1, from coordinate 46,171 downwards.
TACATATTTAATTGTTTCCTGTCGTATAAGGTTACATCTTGTTGTTTTGTCTTGTTTTCAGAAATGTAATTTAGGCTAATTGTGTTTTTTGTAGAACGCAACAAGTCAGCTGAAATATCTCTTAACATAGAAGCCTCATTTGAAGACGGATAATAGCTTTTCAAGCTATCTACAATTGTCTGAATAGGTTTATTGTCGATATGAGTGATAATATCTCCAACTTTTAGAATTGCGTTTTCAGAAAACTCAAGGTTGTAATAATCAACTACGACATATTTGTTCTCAACAAATTCTGCTTTGAAAGGTGCGAAATTATTTCCTCGCAATTCAGCAATTTTATCTCCACCTCCCCACAAATTTGCGTGAGTATCGTTTATTTCTCCAATAATTTGAACAGCAACAAGCTCGTATTCCAATTCATTTTTCGCATTGATGAATTTAGGAATGTATTCTTTTAATACGCTGTTCCATTTTTTATCAGACAAATGTTTGTTTGGAAAAAAATATTCAATCATATTCCAATATTTGTAAACAGATAGCAATCTAAAACCATCATCAGGAAAAGACATATTGGAATAAGGATTTTCATTAGTGAAATCAGGATTTCCTACATTTGGATGCAGTTTTATGTAATAATTTTCTCCTTGATTTCTGTTTTTGTAAATTTCTTGCAATGAAACTTTTAAAGGCGTTGATAAATTTGAATTTTCAATCCACGATAAATCAGGTTTTAAAACTGCATCGTTTGGTGTTTGTTTACATTCTTTGCAAATAGGCAAATTTCCATATTTTCCAATCCAATTTGTAAGTATTTTATTTCTTTCTTGGTTGTTTTTTACTTTTAAATAATCAGGTAAAATTCTAAATAGCTCGTAATCCCAATTATAATTCCCTTTTGCTATTTCAGGATGATGATATTTCAAGAAACCCCAAATTTTTCCTAATAATTCTAAATTATTTATTGTTTCATCAGTTAAATTGAGAAAAGTAATATTTGAGCTTTTATCAAATTCTTTGTCTTTTTCGGCTGGTAGTATTTCTCTTGTATAGATTTCAAGATTTTTGTTGTCTAAATCTTTTCCGTCTATTGAAATTTGCAAATTATCTAACCACATTTTCCCCTTACCAACCAATAAACCACCTATAACTATTTTGTCTGTTTTTTCGGGGTTTAATGGTAAAATCACTTCGTATTCTTTCCAATCAGTTGTACCTGTAATTCCTCTATCATTCATATTATCAAACCCGATTTGTGGGTCGATACGCATCCACAATCCTGCATATCCATCAGTTACATTTTCGGTTTTGATAAATCCTGATAAACGGATAAATTTTCCTTTGTAGTTATTAGGCAAATTTATAGCCAATGCTTTAAAGTCAGGTTTACTATTATTATTGTCTATTACAGCCGAAAATTTTCCGTTTTTCGCATTAGTAGAATCTATGTAGATTTTATAATCATTACTTCCGAAGTTTTCCCATTTTTCAGGATAACCGTTCTCATTCTGCTCAAAATCAAGATTTAATTTTTGAATTTCAGATGTTTGTGTAAACCCCAATATTGAAAATAAAAGAGTGATTAAACTTAAGGTTAGTTTTTTCATAATTTCTGATTTTTGACGGCTCGTGAAAAATGCTTGCCTATAACGGTTTGCGGCTACAAGAAGTTGGCGATTTCGGAGACGAAAACTGTCTGCCACCACAAAACTTGATACGAAGCACAAAGCTTCAATTAACCACTGAACCGCCAATTTCTTGTAGGTGCTGTTATGTGCCGTTCTTCTATTCTTCATCATCGTCCGTGTCCTCATAGTTGAACTCAACTTTACTTTGAATTACAACTTCGTCAAGGATTTTGTTTAGGTAGCCTTGTTTCACAGCATCGTTAAATCTGTCGTTGAGAGTCGGAATATTTATCACTTCTTCAATGCAGTCCATATACTTGTCAACGATGGCTTTAATTGAATAAGTTTTACCTGCATTGTCTCGGATTTTCGTTAAAAGGTCTTGTGTTGGTTCGGTTGATTTGATTACGAAAGTGATTGGAAACTTTTGAATTTTATCAATGTCGAGAAAATATTTTTTGAAGTCTAATGTTTCTGTTACTTGAAAAAATCTTCCAAGTGGTTTCATCACAAAGTCAATACCACCGTCATTTGCGTTGGTTCTGCCTGTCTTGTAAAGTTTCAAATTCTCTTTGTTTAGTTTTTCAAGTTCATAGCCCCAAAATATTTGCTGGTCGTGATAGAAATATTTTAGAATTGAATAACTAACGATTTCAAAAAGTCTTGCATCAACATTCGGAGCAAGCAAACCAATTACAAACTCCTCAATTTTTGTCGGGGTTGTCTTTCCAATCTCTTGCAACTCTTCGCAAGATTTTACAAACCGTTGAAAAGCATCTTGCTTTGTCTTGGAATACTCGTCAATAATTTCAATGATAGCCTTTGCGATATTGAAGTTGGCTTTGCCAACTTTTATTTTCAAAAGGTTATCATTTATCCAATAACGATTTGTTTCGTGGTTACGAAGAATTGGAATGAACTCTGAACTTGGAAAATACTTTTGAAACTCCGAGTTCATTCTGTTGTTCAAAGCGTGATTTTGAAGTTTACTACCGAAAGGCAGTTGCCTTTGTCTTGCAAAAAGTTTGTTAAACCAAGCACCTTCATACTTTGAGTAATCTCCTTTACGGTCGTAACCGTTGGCGATATAGTCCTCTATGATAACATAGATTGCGTAAAGGTTTGCAAAACTTGAACGAGATTTTGAACCCTTGTTTGCAGAACGGGTTTTCTCGTTTATGTATTGGATTAGTTGGCTCTTATCGAAAATATCATCAGCATTTTTGCCAAAGTGTTTTTCTAAAACCGATTTAATGTTTGCTGTGAATATATTTTCCATTGGGTTCTTCAAATAATCTTAAAGTGTTGGCGGTAGCCAACTTTTCTGTTTCAAATGTGCGGATTTCCTTTTGTAGTTTTTCTCCTTTAAACTCTTTTGCTAATTGTAATCTACGCAAACCGATTTTTACATACTCGTCTTGTAGTTCTATGCCAATGGAATTTCTACCAAGTTCTTTTGCAACAAAGCAAGTTGTAAAAGTTCCCGAAAATGGGTCTATCACTAAGTCGCCTTCGTTAGAACTTGCTTTGATAATTCGTTCAAGTAAAGCAATTGGTTTCTGTGTTGGGTGATTTTCGTATTCGTCCATACGATAGCGAACCCTTGGAAATTCCCACACATTGCCAGGAACCTTTTCGGAATTATAAACTGTCGGAACAGCTTTACGATAATCAATAAGTTTGCGTTTTGCTCCTGTTTTTGCTTCTACTAAAATGTCGTCTGTGTTGAATGTGTAATTGTTTTTGTCTTTTACGCAAAACAAAATTGGCTCATACATTGAACCATAATATTTTTTTGCTTGCACCCCTGAACTATCATAAGACCAAACAAGTCTTGAAAGAATAGTTAATTTGTTTCGTAAGTGAATATCGAAAAAAGGCATAAACTGTGTCGCTGTCATTACATAAAAACTGCCATTTGGTTTTAGTTTTTGAATACATAAGTCAAGCCATTCATAGCACCATTCCAAGTATGCTTCTTCTGTCTTCCATTTTTCAATGTGTCCGTTAAAATTTTTACCGATGTTGTAAGGCGGGTCGGCAAAAATTAAGTCCACAGAATTGTCGGGCAACGTTTTTAATGCTTCCAAAGCGTCACCGTGAATAATTTTATGTTTTTCGTTACCTAATATTTCCATTTTCAAATTCAATTAAAAGTCGTTTCAAATTTAGTCAAAAAAACAGGGCCTCCGTTTGATAGTTGTCTGTTTTTGTTCACAAACTTTCGGTCGTAGCACTGTCCCCCAGAATGGCACATAACGGTTTCGGGCTTGGCGAAGGTGGCGATTTTCACCACAAATGTTGATGCGGAGAACCAAACTTTGATTAACCACAAATGTGTCTGCGGAGCACAGAACCGCCACTTTTGCCAAACCCGTGTTAGGGGCTGTGCTTTCTTGTTATCTATTCTGTGTTGTCAGTCGGTGATTATAAATTTGTTTGCCGTGATTACTTCGTGGTCTTGTGTCAGTCGAATGAAGTAAAGTCCGCTTGATAAATTATCGCGTTGTAAAATGATTGTCTGCCCATAAATATTTTTAATTTGTTTTACTGTCTGGCCGTAGGAATTATAAACTGTCAATGTTGCATTTTTTAAAACTTTATTTGTCTGTAAAGTTGTTGATTCTGTAAATGGGTTCGGATAAATATTCAGTCCTATTTCATTTCCAGAATTTGTTTCATTTATTCCTGTCCATATAGCAGGACAATTTGTATATCCAAGTGTATTTAATTCTGCTAAAACACTTGCGCTTCGGTTCTGAATAAAAGGTTTTAGTCCAGGATAATCGATACCGCTCACATTTATATTCTGCGTGATGTTATCGTCAAAATTTTGGTTGCTGTACATTTTCATTGTTTCAGCATACACAAAATTCTTTATACGATTGTAAAGGGTATCAATCTTCGGATTCAAAACGGAGGGGAGGAAATCGTTGTCAGCAAACGAGCATATTGTTTTCAAGTAAGTGTCTTTATAAACACTATTGGCAAGCATTCTGTTAACAAGCGGTCTATCAGTCGCAAGAGGTGTAACATATAATACACTTATAGCTTCTATTTGTGGAATAGTCATCGGTACATCCATTCCAAAAGCTGTACTTGCATCCCAAACAATAAACTGAAATTTATTTGCAATGGAATCGTGGTAAATATAATAATTATGAATAAACCGATATGGATATGAATCAAACTCTACAAAAAGATTAAATGCAGCCCAAGCACTTATAAATGATTGTGTGTTCATCGCTGCCTCCACAGAATCTCTGAATTGTGTATTTGTGGTCATGTTTATTTGATAGGTGAGGTTTATAAGTTTGCTCCAGTCATTAGCAAGTTCATTCGTTTTTAACTCGTAACAATTATAATAAGAAGTTAAAGTACCATGATATTTTAAGTCGGCACAGGAAGAACCGCTCCCATCACCCTTCCAAAGGTTATCGTCATTATCGCCAAAACGGTCTTTTAAAAATGTTTTAGTAATGCGTTCAACCATCAGATAGAGCCCCCAATAATTTCCATTGATATAAAGTCGGGCGTAATTTGCACGGGGTGCGTACATTGCTTTGGCATTGCAGAAATCAAGGAACATTTTTTCTCGCATGAAAGAAGGGTCTTGATACATATTATTAAGGTTGATGTTTTTTAGTCCGTTGTATTTCTGTCCTGAGATATATTCATTGAACGAAAGCGTGAATGGTTTTTTATTTGACGGATAGTTGTAGTAGGATGAATTTCCCTTGAACTGAATGCCGACAGAATCTAATTGCTGTCCGTCAACAATTACTTGGGCAGGAATGTAAGTGGAAGAATCATTCGCATCATCATAGGCTTTATTGTTTTGAAGCAATGTCCAATAATTGACCTGTGAGAAATTGATGTAGATGGAATGAACGGTTGTGTCGTTAAACAAACTGTCGCCTGCGGTAGATTGAGCAAACAAATTGCTTCCGATAATCAGAAACAAAGCAAGTATTGTGATTTTTTTTTTCATTGTCTTATGTTTTGGTTTATAAATGTAAGCATTGTTTGACGTTAATGTTCTATTGTCTCGATGTCGTTGTAGCATTGCCCCTAACATTTCGCTAAACGTATTGCTGATATTTTTTACTTGTACGGATAGCGTTTTAGCTAAAATAATAAAAATTTAACTGTTTAATGGTTAAAACTGAATATTTAACTTTTCTAAAGGACTTTTAATATCCTTTAAGCTTTTTGTAGACACACGTGTGTAAATTTCTGTGGTTTTGGGTGAGCTATGGCCCAATAGTGTTTGAATGTATCTCAAGTCAGTCCCATTTTCCAATAAATGTGTTGCAAATGAATGTCTTAGGGTATGAGTAGAGCATTCTTTATTGATCTTTGCTTTTTTTAAAGCTTGTTTTATGATATTTTGAACACTCTTTTCACTGTATTGTCCACCATCCTGTCCTTCAAATAAAAACTCTTTTGGCTTATATTCTACATAATATTTTCGTAACAAAGAAATGGTGGTGTCGGATAAAATGGTGGTTCGGTCTTTTTTTCCTTTAGCATTTCTTATCAATAGTAAATTCCTATCGCTTTGAATATCACTCATTTTTAAATTTAACAATTCAGACAATCGTAAGCCACAGGAATAAATTGTAACAATGATTGCCTTGTGTTTTATGTTTTCTGTTACTTGAATGATCCTGAATACTTCTTCTTCACTCAATACACTCGGTAGTTTATCTTCTCTGCGTGGGCGGTCAATCGTATAAAATCTGTTCGGAAGCCCTAAAACGATCTCATAATAAAATTTGATAGCATTTATAGCTTGGTTTTGGTAAGAATTGGAGGAACCCTTTTGTACCAGATGTTTTAAATATGCTGTAATATCATATTCATTGATCTCTAACAATTCTTTTGTAGGGTAGAAGTTTATAAATTCCTCAAATGCAGCAATATATGTTCGGGCTGTGTTTTTGCTATATCGTTTTACTTGAAGTTTATCAATAAATTCAGAAGGACATTGTCGCGCCTTTTTTGTTTGGATACTTTTTTGTTTTATGTCATCAAAATTCTCCTCCGGCAATGCAGTATTGACGGGTTTTTCTTTGTAAAAATATTTTAGATTGATCCATGCTATTCCTTTAAAGACGGAGAATATCTTGTCGATATTCTGCTTATTGTTTTTTATGTAAAACATTTTGTATTCCTCATGCCATTTCAGATCAGGAAAGGTGTTCAGTAACGACTGAATGGTCTGATCGGCTTTGTGTTCAAAAGCAATGTGCTTTTCCGACTGAAGGATCAAATGCCTTAATGTAATATAGCGGGTATGTATTTTCATTTGATCGTAAAAAACGATCATTCTTTAATGTAATAAAAATTTATCCGTACATTTATACGGATAATAAACGTATAATTAACTAATATTTATAATATGGCAAAGTGTTTAGAGTGTGGAGAAGTGTTGACAGGAAGGATGGGGCAAAAATTTTGTTCGGAGTATTGTAAGTCATCATATCATTATCAAAAAAACAAACAAAAAGAAAGTTCTACCTATGTAAGAATTGATAAACAGCTTAAGCTGAATCGTTCTATATTAAAAAAATACAATTCCTCCGGACAATCGCAAATAAAAAAAGAACTGTTAGAAAAAGAAGGGTTTGACTTTCGTTATTACACGCATTCGTGGTCGGCTAAAAATGGGAATGAATACCATTTTTGTTATGAGTATGGATTCAGGAACTTGGCAGATAATGGAAAATTTATGCTCATTATGTGGCAGGATTATATGAAGTGATTTTTTTTGAATCACTTTGATTGCTGGTGATAACACCTGCAATGGCTTAATTCATTTGATTATTTATGAATTTACTATACCGCATTTTTCTCCGCTTTATAGGAATATCTTATTGCTTTTTCACTTTGCCTTTGCAGGTGTTATCACCTGCAAAATGTTTTATTCAGATTTTATTCCAAAAAACCTTTTCCTTTGAGGATATTCGGTATGCATTTTTCAATGCGGGAAATGCGTGTTGCAGATTGTTTGGCGGATGAGAAATGTAGTAAGTATGCTTTTTGTCGCCCCGGTGTTAAGGCTTCAAATGCTTTTTTTAAAGCAGGCATTTCTTTTAGCTTGCTTTTAAATTCATCGGGAACTGTATATTCTTCTAATTTTTTAGGTGTTACTTTCAATCCAGCTTTTTCAATTTCAATGGCTTCAAAAATATAGGCTTTTAAAACTGCTTCCAGCTTTTGAATGGTCTTCACATCTGTAAACCGGATCACTTTAGCTGATTGTGAATTCTCTCCCGGAAATTGTAAGATCTTTTCTTCATCTTCCAGTAATGCTCCTTTGAAAAAACTCAATACACAGTTTTCCTTAAAGGCACCAATAATAATGATGTTATGCTTTTGGTAAGTATACACCGGAACGCCCCATTTGATCTCTTCGTTCAAGCCACAGTCGAGTGCTATTTTCCGGAGCAGTTTTAATTCCTGCGGCCATTTATGCACTTTGCATTCGGGTGTTCCACCCAGTTTGCATCGTCCGCAGCCTTCTGCTAAATAGTTATCTACTTGTGGATTGGTACTGATCATTTTTGGTTCAAGGAATGAGTAGTCTAAAATAAATAATTTTTGTAGAAGGGGAGTGGGTATAAAATAAAAAAGAGGAGCAAAAAGCTCCTCTTTTTAAGTGCGGATGAAGGTCCTTCCCGAATCTCCACTGCGTTTCGTTCGGGACAGGCTTCTCGTATAGTGATGAAAATAAAAAAGCCCTCCAATGGAGAGCTTTTTAAGTGCGGATGAAGGTCCTTCCCGAATCCCCACTACGTTTCGTTCGGGACAGGCTTCTCGTATTGTGTATAAAATAAAAAAGAGGAGCAAAAAGCTCCTCTTTTTAAGTGCGGATGAAGGGACTCGAACCCCCACGCCTCACGGCACCAGATCCTAAGTCTGGCGCGGCTGCCAATTACGCCACATCCGCGTTTTAATTGAATTGGACGGCAAATATATATTTTTTCTGCCAATTGGAATAGTTTTTAGATATTTTTTTGTTCTGCGGGATTATAAATATCAACATTCTCAAGCATTTCGTTGATAACATCTTTTTAAGGAAAAGCGAATTAATTCTATTTTTGTTTGAGATTTTTATTTTATGCTTAGAATTGATCCAAAGGAGGTAAAAACTCCGGTTTTACATAGTTATTTGCTGGGTGCTGTTGCGCCCCGCCCGATCGCTTTTGCCAGTACAATTGATAAGGATGGCAATCCGAACCTGGCGCCATTCAGCTTTTTTAATGTATTTAGCGCCAATCCGCCCATTGCTATCTTTTCACCTGCACGTAGCGGTAGAACCGGCATCACGAAACATACCTATGACAATGTGAAAGAGGTTCCTGAAGTGGTGATCAATGTGGTGAATTACGATATGGTACAGCAAATGAGTTTGGCGAGTACCGAATATCCAAAAGGAGTAAACGAATTTGTAAAAGCAGGTTTTACACCTGTTGCTTCCGAAATGGTAAAACCATTCAGAGTGAAGGAATCGCCTGCTCAATTGGAGTGTAAAGTAAAACAGGTGATCGAGCTGGGCGAACAGGGTGGAGCAGGAAATCTTATTATTTGTGAGGTGGTATTGATGCACATCGATGAAAAAGTGCTGGATGCCAATCAAATGATCGATCCGAATAAAATTGACCTGGTGGCACGTTTGGGTGGAAACTGGTACAGTCGCACCAATGGAAATGCATTGTTTGAAGTAGCCAAGCCGCTTCTTAATTTAGGAATTGGAGTGGATGCTATTCCTGATCATATCCGTCATTCGGATGTGTTAACGGGAAATAATTTAGGACAGTTAGGAAACATTGAAAAACTTCCTACAGAAGCGGATATTATGCATTATCTGGCATCGGGTGCTATCAATGAAGTGTTTGAATTATATGGAACCGATCGCAAAAAGTTAGAACATCAATTACACCATGTAGCGAAAGGCTTATTGGAAAACAATAAAGTAGAAGAAGCATGGAAAGTATTACTTTCTGTTAATCATAAATAAGTAAACAATTAAAAACAATTATATATCATGGACATCACAGGAATTTTAAAAGTAAAAGGACAAACACAACAAGTATCAGAAAAATTCAAAAAGAGAGAGATCGTTGTAACGGATAATTCATCACAATATCCTCAACACATCTCTTTTCAGTTGACACAAGATAAATGCAGCATCATCGATAATTACAATGTAGGTGATGAGATAAAAGTTCATTTTAACTTACGTGGAAGAGAATGGACCAGCCCACAAGGTGAAACAAAATATTTCAACTCATTAGAAGCTTGGAGAATTGAAGGAAATGCAAGCGCAGGAGCATCTAATAACAGCGGAGCAGCAATGAATGATGTAGCAGCTACTTTCACAGCAGCATCACAAGAAGATGATCTTCCTTTCTAAGAAATAATTAGAAATAATAGAATTAAAAAAGGGTGCAAATGCACCCTTTTTTAATTTGTTACCAGCTCACCATTCACGTATTTTTCTTCCTTCATCTTTCCCTTCTCATCGTAGTTCTTCCAAAGTCCATCTTTTTGATAATCGGCTACGGCTTTGTTGTATTTCATGGTTCCTTCGGCTTTGATGGATCCATTTTCATAATATTCTTTTTTTGTATAGATCTTCTTCTTCGGATCGATCAATTCAAATAAGTCTTGGGGTTTACCATCTTCTGCATAGGAATTTCTTTTGATCAGGTATTCCATGCTTTTTGCACTTTCTTCGGTATAGGAGATCTGTCCGTTGTTATAATAGTCGGTCCAAATTTGTTCCGCACCTTCATAATACGTAATGTCCGATTTTAATTTTCCATCCGGATAGAACAATTGCATGTTGCAACGTTTAAAATCCAGGATCTTGAAGGAACGTTCAATATTTCCGTTCTCGTAAAAGTTTTTGTAGATCTTTAAATGTCCGTCTTCGTAATATCCTTTGTGGATCAGCTTCCCGCTTTCATAAAGGTCCTCTATCCATCCCTGGCAGGCATAGCCTTTTTTGTCGTTTCGAACGGAGTCACCACCAATTTGAAAATTTAACTTTTCATACATGGTAATACCGTATTCGGGGTCAACTACTTTGGTAGCATTGTATTTGGTAGCTTGAGGGATCTGTCCGAAAAATTGAGCAAAACTTAATTTCCCTGCAATAATAAATATAGATATGAATAAAATTCTGCTCACTAAAAAAGTAGTTTTTTGTAATCGGATGTGAAGATAATAAAAAAAATGATACTGCAAAAAATAAGGCTGTAACACGAAGTATTACAGCCTTTTATCTTTTAATTGCAGGTGATTAATGGATACCCTTATCTGCTAGATAACGTTCTGCATCCAATGCGCCCATACATCCGCTTCCGGCAGCAGTAACTGCCTGACGATAAATATGATCTTGTGCATCACCGGTAGCAAATACTCCTGGAATATTGGTTTTAGATGATCCCGGAATAGTTTTGATATATCCTGTTTCATCCATATCCAACCATCCTTTGAAAATATCGGTATTCGGTTTATGTCCAATAGCTACAAAGAATCCGGTAACATTGATCCTTCTTTCTTCTCCTTTGTTGTTTACTAAAATAGCTCCTTCCACTGTTTTCTCACCCACGATCTCTTTTGTTTCGGAATTAAAGATCACTTCAATGTTCGGTGTATTCAAAACACGGTGTTGCATTGCTTTGGAAGCACGCATCTCTCCTTTACGAACGATCATATACACTTTAGTACATAGCTTAGCTAAATAAGTAGCTTCTTCAGCAGCAGTATCACCGGCACCTACAATAGCAACATCCTGTCCCTTGAAAAAGAATCCGTCACACACAGCACATGCCGATACACCAAATCCATTCAAGCGTTGTTCGCTAGGTAAGCCTAACCATTTAGCAGATGCTCCTGTTGCAATGATCACGCTATCAGCTGTAATAGTTGTTTTTTCATCTACTACTACTTTATGAACCGGTCCGGTAAAATCTACAGAAGTTACCAATCCCCAACGGATATCCGTTCCAAAACGTTCTGCTTGTGCTTTAAAGTCTTCCATCATTTGTGGACCATGTGTTCCTTGAGGGTATCCGGGGAAGTTCTCTACTTCAGTAGTGATGGTTAATTGTCCACCCGGTTGTAATCCTTGGTACATAACAGGTTTAAGGTCAGCTCTTGCTGCATAAATAGCAGCTGTATATCCTGCAGGGCCACTGCCAATAATAAGGCATTTTACATGTTCAATTTGTTCGCTCATAAATATTATCTTTAATTAATCCGGTACAAAATTACAATTAGTTTAAAGCAAGTTTTGTGATTTTATTCACATTCCATTAAAAATGAATGGCATCTTTAGTAATTGATACATTACTGTGCGTAAATCGTATCGTAACTGCAGCCCATTCCGGCCCATACACCTAATCCGCCTCCCTGAATATTGGAAAGGATAGTTACAGGTGATGCAAATGGATTTCCATTACTACTCATGGCTGCTTCATAGGTTTTATAAAAGTCCTGCGAGGCTTTATCTAAAGTGCTAAAACGAATATAGATCGTGTCGCCATATTTATAATAGCCTCTTTCTTCTTCCGGTTCGTCTTCATAATAAGCTGCTTCGGTTGGGTCGGTCGGGCGGAAATATGCAAAGTCAAATGTTTTTCCATCAATGAATTTATCATCAAAGGTAGCACCACCCGGTGCAATATATCTTCTATCGAGTATCAACGGATTTCCTTCAAACATTACAAACTTTGTAGGACGTTTTACTTGCCAGCGATAGCCATTTCCAACTCCGGTTGGATCGCTGAGTGTAGCCCATGCAAAACCTAAACTGTCTTTAGGTGGTTGTGGTTGCCACCATACAGAATCCAGAGCAATAGGAGCAGGAATGGTTGTAGTAGCTGTGTATGTTTTTCCATCGGCTATTACGGTTAAGAAATACGTTTGTCCGGGAATACCAATGACAGAGTTACCTACATAACAAAACGGATTGGATGCATTGAAGATGGTGTCAAACACCAGTGTGTCGGTAATCACGCCATTAGATACATACACTTGTGCATTGGTCACCAAAATATTTGAAAAGTTAACAGCTTGGGTAAGCGGACTATTACGTGTAACCATCACCTGTGCAAATTTTCCATTCTCGATCTCTCCTTCGATAACGATCTTGGGTTCACTGCTGGCAATGTTCAGGTCAATATCTTCTTCACAGGATGTGAGGAAAGTGATGACGCTTAGTAATGCAAAAAATATTTTTTTCATAGCCTTGAGCTTTTAAAATTAAAATTTAAAATTCCATGTTACAGACGGAAGTATCGGGAACAAATAGATCTGCTTTGCTTTGATCTTTAATGTTCCATCGTATGCACTTCCTTCATTCGCAAAATAAACGATGTATGGATTATGTCTGTTGTAAACATTGAAAACACTGAAATTCCAGCTGGATTCATAATTCTTGAAGAATTTTTTAGGAATATTCACTTCATCCGGATTGGTAATGCCTTTGCGTTCCATGATACGTGCTCTGCGTTTCTCAATTTTCTTTGTTCTATCCGGTGTAAGTGTAGCTGAAATATCCAAGCGGTGATAAGCAGGCATACGGAAGCTGTTTCGTTCACCGTACTCCGTCACAAAGTTCCCATCAATGAAATAATAGGATTGCGGAATGGTGATGGCATTTCCTGTTCCATATACCCAAATAGCGGAGAATACCCATTTTTTACTCAGGTCATAACTCATCACGATCGATACATCATGTCTGCGATCGTATTTTGCATAAAATTCTTTTCCTCTGTTCAGATCCGGGAATCTCCGTTTGGTATACGAAAGTGTATAGCCGATCCAGCCATTGAATTTTCCAACTCTTTTCTTTAAGAATAATTCGATACCATATGCTTGACCTGTTCCGAATACAAATTGATTGTCGGCATTGTCGTTTATACTTTCTCCCGGTAGGGCTCCATCTCTATATTCGATCTGATTTTTCATATCCTTGTAATAAACCTCAACAGATCCTTCGTAAGCATTGTCGAAGAAGTTTCGGAAATACCCCAATGAATATTGCGATCCTTTTTGCGGTTGAACTAATTCAGAGCTTGGCACCCAAATATCGGTTGGTAATGTAACAGCCGATAATGATGCAAGGTGAATGAATTGTAAATTATAGGTGTAAGAGGCCTTGATCGATGACTTTGAATTTAATGTATAACGGGCATTGAAACGTGGTTCCAATCCGCCATAATCTTTTACTTTTTGATTCGATGTATAATGGATCACATTGGTGGTTTGTCCACTGATCGGATCTTTTACATAACGGTCGAATGGACCAATTTGCATGAAGTAGGAGTAACGTAATCCTGCATGGATCTTTAATTTATCTGTTACATCAAAATCATCCGATAAATAAATAGCCGCTTCATGTGCTTTTTGGCGTTTCACCGGACCGAAATCAAATTCTGTTTCATCTTGCTTAGCTGATACACTGGTAGGAGTGAAGGTGTGGAATACATAGTTAACACCAAACTTTATTTCATGACGGATAGTTGGGAAATAACCAAAATCTACTTTCATGTTCCAGTCTCTGATGCCCGAGAATAACTTAAACTCAAATCCGCTTTGCTGTGCACCAAATGTGAAATCATAATTACTGAAGATGGCAGAGGTATTCATAAATAACTTATCGTTGAACAAGTGGTTCCATCGTAAAACACCTGTTCCATTTCCCCAACCAATGTCCAACCTAAACTGTGCTGGCTTGTCATTAAAGGTCATAATATCTCTTCCGAAGTATCCACTCAAAAACAAACGGTCTTTGTCAGACAAGCGATAATTTACCTTTGCATTAAAATCATAAAAATAAACACCGGAGTTTTTAAGTGTAGACTCCGGCTTAGCAAATGGTCGTGCCAACACATCAATATATGTTCTTCGTCCGGATACAATAAAGGAACCTGTGTCTTTTTTGATCGGCCCTTCAATAGTTAAACGTGATGAGATCAAACCAATACCACCTTGTGCATGATATTCTTTGGTATTCCCTTCCTTCATGGAAATATCGAGTACCGATGCCAATCGTCCACCATATTGAGCAGGCATACCACCTTTAATCAGATTGATACTTTTTACAGCATCACCATTGAAAACCGAGAAAAATCCCATTAAGTGAGCTGCATTGTAAACAACTGCTTCGTCTAATAAGATCAAATTTTGGTCAGGACCACCACCACGCACGTAAAAGCCGGTATTCCCATCACCGCTTGATTTTACTCCCGGCAACAATTGAATGGTTTTTAATACGTCCACTTCTCCCAAAAAGGCAGGGATCTTTTTGATCTCTTCCATTTCCAGTTTCACTGTCCCGACATTTGAACTGGAAACATTCTTGTCGCTTTTTTCGGAGCTTACTTCAATTTCTTTTGCATTGATCATGGATGGTTTTAATTCCACATTGATACGAAGATCTTTATCGAGTGTGATCTCTTTTTCATAGTTTTCGTAACCAATATAAGAAACAACTAGGTGATATTTCCCTTGCTCTACCGTGATCGAATAAAAGCCATACTGATTGGTGTTTCCGCCTTTGAGAAGTTCTTTTACATATACATTGGCACCAATGCTGTACTCGCCATTGGAAGCATCCTTTACATATCCGCTGATCGTAAATTTTTGTTTGTCCTGTGCCAATGCTTGATGGTTAAAAATTCCCATCGACAGAAGAAAAAATAGGATTTGAGCTACTAGTAGTTTTTTTGACATTAGGATAAAATATTTTAAAGCAGTATATATACTACAAAATCGAAGTTTTATTGTTCAAAATTTTTGCAGCGCAAAGCTATGGAAACATTTTTTCAAAAAAAAGTTTCCATGGGTATAATTTTGTATATTTGTTTGATGGTCACAAAAGCCTACCAAATTATTCGTTTGATCAGCCTTGTATTATTGCTGCTTGTTGCTTCTTATTTCGAAGCGCCTGCAGCTGTTATGGAAGGTGTTGAAGACTACGCGGTTCAAACCACTGTTGTTAGAGCAATGGGTGATTTGGAACTGAAAGCTATTCTAGAACCGTTTATTGAGATCGGAAATTTGAATACTTCCTTTAGAATAGGCTCGGGGATCAAAAAAGAGGGCTGGAGCACTTTTTATGACCTTTCATCGGGGAATGAACGGCAATTGTATGGAGGAAAAACTGTTTTTTCTTCTTTTCACCACCACACTCCACTGTACATTTCCTATAGGAGTATTCTTATATAGATACTATGAACGAACAGTTTCGCTTGATTCTTGTTTATACCTTGTTTGGGTACAATCCATCAGAAAAAGCGAAAAGCATATGTATATGCATTTAATTCATATTCATGTTTGATCTAAACTATATTAGAATGAATCCAATATTTCAACAGATTATTTTAAATAATGCCAGAAGGAGTAAGTCAAAAGATGCTAACTCTTTGAACAATTATGACCTGGCAAAGGAATTTTACAAATTGAAGATCACCTTCATGCATACATTGAAAGGGATCCTTCTGATCTCTATTGGTGTGCTGTCTGCAGGATTTGGTTTGGAAAGTTTTCTATTACCCAACTCATTCATTGATGGCGGTGTAACCGGTATTTCGCTTTTAACATCGGAGCTTACCGGTTGGCCTTTGCCTTTATTGATCGTATTGATCAATTTACCATTCATTGTGCTGGGTTATAGGCAGATGGGGAAACTTTTTGCAATAAAAAGCATCTTAGCGATCGCAGGTTTAGCATTAGCTATTACATTTGTACATTATCCGGTGATCACTTCCGATAAATTACTGGTTTCGGTATTCGGAGGTTTTTTTCTAGGAGCGGGGATTGGTTTTGCGGTTAGAGGGGGCGCTGTTTTGGATGGAACAGAAGTATTGGCGATCTATCTGACCAAAAAAACTGGAATGACAATGGGGGATATTATTTTGATATTCAATATTCTCATTTTTTCAGTGGCAGCTTATTTATTGTCTATCGAAGTAGCATTGTATTCGATCTTAACCTATATGTCGGCAGCTAAAACAGTTGATTTTGTGGTGGAAGGCGTAGAGGAATATATCGGTGTAACGGTCATCTCAACTCATAGCGAGGAGATACGGTTGATGATCACCGAAAAAATGGGCAGAGGTGTTACTATTTACTCAGGAAAAAGAGGCTATGGTAAACGAGGGGATAATTTAAATGATATCAATGTAGTGTATTCGGTGATCACACGATTAGAAATAGGAAAGATACAAGCGGAGATCGAAAAGATAGATCCGAATGCATTTATTGTGATGAACAGTGTAAAAGATACAAAAGGCGGAATGATCAAAAAGCGTCCGTTAAATCATTAAGAAGAAGATATTATGTGGAAAACGATTGCGAGTATTATTATTAGGAGAAAGATCAGTTTATTAATTGGCGTTCTTATTATTACCGGTTTTATGATCTTTCAAACATCAAAGATCACCTTATCATACGATTTTGCCAGGATCTTGCCGGATGATGATTCTACTTATATGAACTATATGGAGTTCAAGAAAAAATTTGGTGAGGATGGTAATGTTATGGTGCTGGGGTTTTCAAGTGATCAGCTGTTTAGCGAGAAATTATTCAACAACTGGAAAAAACTCGGAATGGAAGTAAAAGCCATCAATGGTATTAAAGATATCATGTCGGTTTCCAATCTCTATAACTTATACCGCAATGACAGTTTAAATAAATTTGATTTTAATCCGATCACTCCCGCTATTCATTATTCGCAAACCGAATTGGATACGGTCAAAAAGCTGATTCATGATCTTCCATTTTACGAAGGCTTGGTGTTTAACAAAGAGACAGGTGCTACATTGATGGCCATTACATTCGATAGCAAGGATCTGAATAGTGTTAACCGTATCAGCATCGTGAAGAGTATCATGATGGCTTCGTCTGTTTTTGAAAAAGAGAACAATGTAAAAGTGCATTATTCCGGTATGCCCTACATACGTACGCACATTATGCAAAAAGTATCGGGCGAGATGGGTTTGTTCATGGCCTTAGCTGTTATAGTTACTGCCATCATTTTATGGATCTTCTTCCGTACGTTCTCTTCGGTTATCATTTCATTGATCGTTGCAGGAGTTGGTGTGTTGTGGTCGCTGGGCGTTATGCAACTCTTTGGATACAAGATCACGATCCTTTCCGGATTGATCCCGCCACTTATTATTGTAATTGGTATTCCTAATTGCGTATTTCTCATTAATAAATACCATGCAGAATATGTGATCCACAAGAATAAAGTAAAAGCACTCACGCGTATGTTGATGATCATGGGTGTAACACTTATCCTTGCGAATGTAACCACAGCAATTGGTTTTGGCGTATTGTATTATACAAATAGTCCAATGTTGGTTGAGTTTGGAGTAGTGGCGGCTATTGGTGTGATGCTCACTTTCTTTGTTAGTATGATCATTGTTCCTGTTATTTTATTTTATCTGCCTGTTCCGAAAGAAAAACATACCAATCACCTCGATGCGAAACGGATCAATAAATTGTTGATCAAGATCGATGAGTTGGTGCAGCATAAACGTATGCAGATCTACATTGCGGTTACTATTATAACACTTATTGGTTTTTGGGGAATGACAAAAATGAATGTGTTGGGTTATGTGGTGGACGATCTTCCTAAGAATGATCCGGTATATGAAGATCTTCATTTTTTTGAAAAAAACTTTAAAGGGGTTTTGCCTTTTGAGATCATAATCGATACACGAAAAGAGGATGGTATTTCCGCTAATAATGGCGCGATACTTTACAAGATCAATTCCTTGCAAAAAATATTTGCTTCCCGTCCAGAATTTTCAGAACCACTTTCAATTGCTGAAGGAATAAAATTTTCATATCAGGCCTATCGTGGTGGGAAATCCAAGTATTACAAAGTGCCCGGTGCATCCGATCTGAAATCATTGTCTGAATATTCGGGCACATTGAGTGGACAAGGAAACAGATTGAAATTTTTTATTGATAGCACTAAACGCTATACACGTATCAGTTTCCAGATGGCCGATGTGGGCTCTGTTCGAATCAAGGAATTAGTGAATGAATTAAAGCCAAAGATAGATAGCATTTTTCCGGCTTCGGAATATGATCTGAAGCTAACCGGACATAGTTTGGTTTTCTTGAAATCGAACGATTATTTATTAAAGAATCTGTATGAGAGTTTAGCGATTGAGATCATTTTGGAAACATTGGTGGCTCTACTGTTATTCCGTTCATTACGCATTATTATTCTTTCCAAGATTCCGGTGTTAATTCCATTAGTGATCACAGCCGGTGTAATGGGATTTATGGGTATCAATTTTAAACCAACAACCATTTTGATCTTTAGTATTGCTTTTGGTATATCCTCCGATGGAACCATTTATTTCCTTACCCGTTATCGTCAGGAGTTGAAAGTACCCGGAAGGACCGTTCCGCAAGCGATATCTAATACGATTCGTGAAACAGGTTTGAGTATGATCTATACAACGATCATCTTATTCAGTGGATTTGCCATTTTTGCGGCTTCCAGCTTTGGTGGAACTGTTGCCATGGGTATCCTTGTTTCATTAACATTGTTGATCGCTATGTGTACCAATCTAGTTCTGTTGCCTGCAATTTTGTTGTCCATCAACAATCGCAAAATGAAAAAGGAAGTGTTGCAACAACCGATCATCGATATTTCCGAAGAACAGGAATAGTGTCGTTTTTCAATGCAATGAATTCCAATCAAAACTAATCGTATATTTGATGTGGAAACTAATTACATTGATGTAAATGGATTTAAGCAAATTAAAAAGACGACCTTCTTATCCGTTTGAAACCATTGCTGTTGCAATATCGTTTTCGGATCGTTGTCAGAATATATTGGTAGAAGCCAAGCGCATGAGTGATGTTTGCAATGCAGCGCTTGTATTGATGCACATTGGTGATAAAACCCAAGAAAAGGAAAGAGAGCTGGATCGTATGATCACTGAAGTAGGTATTGATGAAAATAAATGCCGTGTGATCTTTATGGAAGGTGAGCCTGTGGATACCATTCTTAAACTTTGTAAATTGAACATTGTGGATCTCTTGATCCTTGGGGCCTTACAAAAAGAAAACATCTTTAAATTTTATTTGGGATCGATCGCACGCAGTATCAGCAGAAAAGCAAAGTGTTCGGTGTTATTGCTAACCAACCCTACAGCGCAGCCTCATAAATTTAAAAAGATCATTGTGAATGGGGTGGAAAATCCAAAAACGATCCACACGATCAACACCGCACTTTATTTAGCAAAGAATTTAAATGTAAAAGAGCTGACTATTGTTAATGAAGTGGATGTGCCGGGATTAGCCATGGCAATTGCAGATGATAGCACTGCTCCTGAAGCCAAAGAGATCAAAAAGAATTTAACAATAGAGGTAGAAGAGGTGTTGCAAACAGTGATCGATAAGTGTGATGCCGGTGATATTGAAGTAAAAGAAAAGATCATAAAAGGAAAACCGGGTTATGCTATCAGTAAATTTTCAAAAGATAGAAAAGCGGATCTCTTGGTGGTTAATTCACCCGATACTCAGTTAAATGTTTTTGACCGGATATTTACACATGACATCGAGTTTATTTTGGCTGATCTTCCAACGAATTTATTAATTGTGCACTCACGCGTATCTGCTGATTAATGGTAAAACTGGCTCATAACGAATTGATAGTCTTATTGCTTTCTATAAGCAGTATGCTTATTATTTCGCGCATATTTGCTGAGATAGGAAAGAAGTTCAAACTTCCTGTCGTTATGGGAGAATTGATCGTAGGAATCATTCTTGGTCCAACTGTATTGGGGATGATCTTTCCGGAAGTGTTTCAATATTTATTTCCAAGAACAGGTAATATTCCAATCGCTTTAGATGGAATATTTAGTTTATCTGTTATTATGCTTTTGTTTGTTGCCGGTATGGAAGTTCAGCTGCCACTGGTTTTAAAACAAGGGAAAGTGGCTGTGTATACGAGTTTGTTTAGTATGGTCATTCCTTTTTTTACAGGTTTTGCCATTGCCTGGTTCTTCCCCGAAATATTCTCTATTCCAAACGAACACGATCCTAAACTGTTGTTTGCTCTGTTCTTTGGAACTGCGCTTTCTATTTCCGCGTTGCCGGTTATTGCCAGAATATTAATGGACATGAATCTGTTTCAAACGAATATAGGAATGGTGATCATTGCTTCAGCTATGTTTAATGATCTTATTGGTTGGTTGATCTTTTCATTGGTATTAAGCTTGACAAATGAAGGTTCAGAACACATGAGTTTATGGTATACCGTTGCTTATATCATAGGTTTTGGCTTGTTTATGTTAACGATCGGGAAAAAGATCATTGATAAAACACTTCCTTGGATGCAAACTAAACTTTCATGGCCGGGTGGTGTATTGTCTATTTCTCTTGGTATATGCTTATTGTCTGCAGCTTTTACAGAAAGTATCAATATTCATGCAATTTTAGGTGCATTTATTGCAGGGATTGCATTTGGTGATAGTGTGCATTTGAAAGAACAGGCGCGAGAGATCATTCATCAATTCATTACCAACTTCTTTGCTCCTTTGTTTTTTGTTTCCATTGGCCTGAAAGTGAATTTTATAGAAAACTTTGATGCAACGATCGTTATCATCGTTGTTGTATTAGCATATATCGGAAAGGTTGTAGGAGCCAGTATTGGTGCCCGATTAGGTGGAATGAGTAAAAATCATTCTTTGGCCGTTGGTTTTGGTATGAATGCGCGTGGGGCTATGGAAATTATTTTAGGAACCCTTGCATTGAACGCAGGATTAATATCTAAGCCGATATTCGTAGCCTTGGTAATTATGGCCTTGTTGACCAGCTTGACCAGCGGTCCACTCATGAGAAGATTTATTGATTAAAAAAGGCTTAGTCCCAACCCGATGCAAGTACATCAACTAAATGCATCATTTTAATGTTTTTGCCTTGTTTCTTTGCGTAACCATCCATGTGCATCAGGCAGGAAACATCCGTTGATATGACATATTCAGCTCCTGTCTCAATAGCATTGTTTACTTTTTGTTCGCCAAGTCCTACGGCAATCGGTTCAAACTTTACAGAAAAACTTCCTCCAAATCCACAGCAGGTTTCGGTGTCTTTCATTTCACGTAATTCTAAGCCTCTTACTTTTTCAAGCAATACTCTTGGCTCACGTTTTACTCCATATTCACGCAAGGCAGCGCAAGAGTCATGGTAGGTAGCAACACCATCCAAACGAGCTCCCAGATCTGTGATCTTTAAAATGTTCACTAGGAAATCGGAAAGCTCGAACATGTTCTTTTGTATCTGTTTGTACTCATTGTGTAAAACAGAATTGTGAAACATTTCGGGGTAATAGTTTTTTACAAAACCGGCACATGATGCCGATGGGGTTACAATATAGCGGTCGTTTTGAAATTCACGGATGAATTTTTCTCCTACCTCTTTGCATTCATCTCTATAACCGGCATTGAATGCAGGTTGACCACAACAGGTTTGTTCAGGATTATAATTTACACCACAACCTACACGCTCTAATATCTTAACCATATTAAGGGCAGTGTCGGGATATACTTGGTCTATAAAACAAGGAATAAATAGATCTACGATCATGTCAGCTTTTTCTTATTGGTACGAAATTACGAAATATTGTTTTTTCGGTTATGATTGTTTATCAACAGCCGGCACTCTTAATAACAATAAATAACCCAATACGAAAAATGCGATCAAAGCAACAATAGGAGTACGCATGGTAGAACTTACTTCATTGATCAAGCCGAAGGTTGCCATTCCGCAGACAATACTTAACTTTTCACATACATCATAAAAGCTGAAATAGGAAGCATTGTCATCGGTTTTAGGAAGCATTTTTGAATAGGTGGAACGGGACAATGATTGAATACCGCCCATCACCAAACCTACAAAAGCCGCTACAATGTAAAAATGTACAGGCGTAAAAACGAAGAAGAAAGTGAAGATGCAGATCAAGGACCAGATAACAGTTGCGATCTTTAATGTAAATAAGTTACTTGTTTTACGGGAAGTGTATGAAAATAAATAAGCTCCGATCATGGCTACAAATTGAATGATCAATATGGTGGTGATCAATTGCCCTGCTTCCATCTTTATTTCATCCGAGCCAAAGTGGTTGGCAACAAGCATTACTGTTTGTACCC
Source organism: Bacteroidia bacterium (assembly GCA_016786925.1). GTDB lineage: Bacteria > Bacteroidota > Bacteroidia > 2-12-FULL-35-15 > 2-12-FULL-35-15 > 2-12-FULL-35-15. Next base: position 23,343 of record JAEUTU010000009.1, on the reverse strand, counting down.
CCATGCTATAGATGAAAAATGCAAATAGGAAGCGAACCAAACGTTTGTTATGTTTTAATTCACCCCACACTTTCTGTAATTCTTTAAATCCTTTGAAAATATAACTTCCTTGTGATTTTTTTTGCAAGTTCAACTCCTGGTCAACTTTCGGTAAAAAGCGGAAAGTGATCTGAGCAAATGCCATCCACCAGATACCTACCGTTACAAATGCCCATTGCATCATTTGCAATTTTTCGGCTCCTGTTTCACGGGTCATCACCATCACTAAATTCACAATTAATAAAACTGCGCTACCTACATAACCCATGGCAAAGCCTTTTGCACTCACGGCATCCTGTTGTTCCGGATGAGCGATCTCAGGAAGGTAGGAGTTGTAAAAAACCAAGCTTCCCTCGAAACCAATACAAGCTAATCTCGCCAAAATAATTCCAAGGTAAAGGGTGTCTGCATGAAAGAAATACATCAAAGAGCAGGAGATCGCTCCCAAATAGCAAAAGAATTGCATGAAGCGTTTTTTACTTCCGCCATAATCGGCAATACCGGAAAGTAGAGGAGAAAGAATGGCGACTATCAAAAAAGCAAAGGCAATAGCGAAATCATAGAGTGTTGTGTTTTTTATTTCAAAACCGAGAAAGTGAACCAGATTAGAAATTTCATTTCCGGCATCATCCTTAGTAGTTGTAACTGCTTTATAATAGATCGGAAATATCGTTGCTGTGATCACCAAGTTATAAACTGAGTTGGCAAGATCGTAAGTAGCCCAGGCGTTGATCAGTTTTTTACTTCCTTTTTCGAGGTTGGCCATTGAGTGCTTTTTTTTGATTAGATATTATTCTTTGATAACAATAAATTCTACTCGACTATTCTTTGCTTTATTTTCGTCCGTATCGTTTGGAGCAACAGGTTGTGATGGTCCCATTCCTTTGTAGGTAATAGGATTGATCACTCCTTGTTCTTTTAGATAATCGTGAACAGCTTTTGCTCTATCCTTAGATAATTTTCTGTTGCTCGCTTCATTTCCTGTATTGTCGGTATGCCCAACGATCATGATCTCAGCAAAAGGATGATTGTTCAATGTTTTTACAACCTCATCTAATATTTTATAAGAAGCTGTTTTGATAAGAGCTGTTCCATTTTCAAATTGTAAGTTCGTTATGGTGATTGCATCACCAGTATTCAAGTTATCCGGGAAGTCAGGAATGGCATTTTCCATTTTATATTTATAGGCAGAAAGTGAATCTTTCTTTGTCGATTTCTTTTTTAAGGATACATCATCAATATAATAGTAAGCTTCCTTGAACTCAAAGATGTTCCATTTGTTTACGCGCACCATGTCCTCATGCATCTGGTTGAAATTTCCGATGATAATATACTTTTCTCCACCTTTTGCAACATATTCTCCTTTGATCGGTATCCAATCAAGTGTGCCTGAAATCCCTTTGGAATAGCTGGTATCGATCTGATTCTCTTTGTTGAATGTCATGTTTTTGTCATATACAAATTCGGAGAAATAAACACCCAACTGTTTGATGGTAACCGTGCTCGCATTTAATAGTCGAACATACATGGAGAATTTATAGGTCTGTCCACGCTCGAGTGTTTCGGTGAGTGGTACATACATGTATTCTTTGTATTCCGACTGGAATCGAAGTCCGGCATAACATGTGCCACTATGTGCTCCTTTAAAACGCGATGTATCGCGTTTCTCCGGTTTCATGTAGTAGTCAACCGTTCCTACATTTTTCCAGGGAACAGCGTTTGTTATGACATTGGATTTTCCTTTGTGCGTTTCAAAGCCAGGATTAGGAACCAGATTTTTACTTTTGGAAGGAGCTTTGGTTTGCGCATGAATCGTTACACACAAAAAAAATAAAACGATGCTTGCACATGTTGCAAGTATCGTTTTATGTATGTGTGTTCTTTTATTCATATACTAAAATCGAAACTCTTTGATGGTATCCACATAGCATTTTACTTTGTCTTTTTCCAGGTCGGGATATAATCCATGTCCTAAATTTGCAATGTGTCGGTTCGGACCAAATGCTTTGAGCATCTTTATAGTTTCTTTTTTGATCGTTTCATAATCTGCATATAGCAAACATGGGTCCATATTTCCTTGTAAGGTTTTATTGGGACCGATCATTTCTCTGGATTCAACAATATCCATGGTCCAGTCCAATCCGATCGTATTGCAATTTAATTTGCCCATATCCCGTCTGGCAAAATGAGCATCCTTTGCAAAAACGGTCATCGGAACCTCATTGATCGCATCGCATATTTGTGAGATGTATTTCAATGAAAATTGGTTGTATTGTTCTGGGGATAAAATTCCGGCCCAGCTGTCGAATAGCTGAAGCATATCAGCGCCTGCAACAATTTGCCCTTTTAAATAATTGATGGTGCTATCGGTTATTTTTTGTAACAACAAATGAGAAAGCTCCGGGTTCGTATACAAGAATTTTTTAGCCTTTGAAAAAGTTTTGCTACCGCTTCCTTCTATCATGTATGCAAAAATAGTCCAAGGAGCACCGGCAAAGCCGATCAATGGAACACGTCCGTTCAACTCTTTTTTTGTTAGTTTAATGGCATCGATCACATAATGCAGATCTTCGGGATGTGCAATACGTAATTGATCAATATCGGCTTTCGACTTAATTGTTTTTTCAAACCAAGGTCCTTTTGCTTCCACCATCTGATAAGGCAAACCCATTGCTTCGGGGATAACCAAAATATCAGAAAAGATAATGGCGGCATCTACTCCTAAAATATCTACAGGCTGAATGGTTACTTCACATGCAAATTCAGGTGTCTCCACCAATTCCTTGAAGCCTCCCATTTTTGCTCTTACTTCTCTATATTCCGGTAATACTCGTCCTGCCTGACGCATTAACCATACCGGTGTTCTTTCTGTTTTTTCGCCTTTCGCTGCTCTTAAAATTAAATCGTTCTTTAAACTCATGATGTAAATATACTATTTATTGCGGATGATAAATTCTTGTGGCTGTTTTCAGGATCTCCTCCTTATTTAAACTTATTTCTTTGGTTTTTTGTGTGGTGTATAATTCCATTTGATCGGTCAGGTGTGGATTATTCTTATGTCTCGATTCTCCATAAGGAACAACACATTCAAAGTGATTGCCTTTCTTTGAATATTTGGCAAACATAATGAATGAGTCGCCATTGCTGGCCTTCAAAACTCCTTTTCCATTATCTTCAGTAGCCATTGCCATGATACATTCCGGTAATCCAGGTACAGGTAAGTTTTTGTCTTCTCTTATCAAACGTTGTGCTGCTCCAAATTCTATATCGATCGTTTTGTAATGTTTTAATAATGTTTTTTTAGAATAACGGATGGCTTCAACCAAGTCGGCCACAGTATAATCCAAGCCTGTTTCCAATTCGTTGTATGCTGCTTCTTTTTTCTTGAAAAGGTAGTTGAAGGTGAATGTTACTAATGCAGCTTCTCTGTTGTTGGTGTAGCCGGTAAAATCCCATTTTTTTAATTTGGCAATAGCATCCGCTATGTCCGGATAATCTGATTCTTTCAGACTGTAAACCGTTTGAAATGATTTATAGATTCCTCCTTTGCCTGTTGGGTACTTACAATCGTATTTTATCTCTTTGATGTCATTAAATGTTAGTCGCTTTTTTGTGGACATTATTTCATTAAAGCGATAGTCTCTATTGTTTGTTCTGTTCCATGAAAAGCCTGCTTTTTTACAATAATCAGGTTCTAGAGGATTTTCATTGGCTGCCGTGCAGCGAAACGGAGTATTGTTGGTGTTGTACAGATAGCCACATTTAGGATTGTATTTTTGTGGTAGCATATTCAGGCTGTAATACTTATTCCAAAGTGTTTTGGAAGTATTACCCGGTAATGTTTTTTGCCAATCGAATTGCGGGTCACGAATAGGCACTTTGGCATTGAATAAATAAAAAATGTGATCCTGGTTATCCGCCATCATGAAATTAAAAAGTGGGATGCCTTGCATTTCCATTGCTTGATAAAACTGAGTGTATTTTTTTGCTTTTCCCATTTTATACCATTGTTCTGCTGCTTTAATATCATGCATGGTGTTGTATCGTAGGGCATAAACACCTTTGTCGGTTCGGTAGGCTGGACCGTATACACACCACAAGGCTTCTTTTTTGACTTTTAATTTCCCTATTTTGGTTTTTACTTTTAAGGGAACTTTTCTTTTTTCAAAATCGACCCACTGTCCATCATACTTATATTGATTCTTATTTTTTGGATTGATTTCCATTTCATAGATATCAACATAGTCGGGCCAGTTGAAGGTGATACCCCATCCTAAACTATCATTGCATCCCATGGCAGGAGAGGTCATGCCGGGAATAAAAGCGCCATATATGTTCCAGTTTTGTTCGCTGCACAAATGAGCTTCGTACCATGAAGCCTGTCCTTCGAGTGGAACATGTGGATTGATGACCAGATAGGTGGCACTATCTGCTGTTATTCTTGAATTGAAAGCAAAAGCATTGGAACCTGCGCTAGCATTAAAAATATATTCGTCAGGCTTTCCTTTGATGATGTATTCCAGTGCACGTGGTGTGCCTACCATGCTAGTAAGAATAAGATGATAGCCTCTTAAAATGGTTTTCGGGTCGACCGGAAAAAGATTTTTTAACTCAACTTGTTTGGGGTGTTGCTTAGCAAATGCATTGATCCCATCCGCGTAGGCCTGAAGTATTTTTTTGTAGTCAGCTGAAATGTCTCTATCGTAAAATTGTTCTACATGTTCTTTAGCTCTTATGAGCTGAACAAAATAATCGGTTGCTGCGCCTTCTTTCCCTGAAATTTCTCCCATACGCGCATTGGCCATAATGAGCATCATTTGCATGTGCTCAAAATCATCTTCACAATGTGCCCATGCTAAACCATAGGCTACTTCAGCATCTGTTTTAGCGAAAATGTGAGGAATGCCAAATGTGTCTCTTGCAATGGTAACAGCACTTGGATCGACCTGTGCAAAAGTGGTCTGTGTTAGAATAGATATAAAAATGGTACAGAAAAGTGCTCTCATATTCAGAATGCGTAAAAATAGCAAAATCGGGTCGAGTACGACTTGTATTTCACATTTTTTAAATATTTACTTTTACAGACTAAATATTTGAAAAATGGATGCCTCTCAAAATGAAAAGATTGCTTTAAAATGGTTTGAAGCATTTAACACACACGATCTGGAAGCTTTATTGTCGTTGTATGACGATAATGCCCGTCATTTTAGTCCGAAATTAAAGATCCGCAGGCCAGAAACGAATGGTTTCGTGATAGGAAAGGATGCTTTGCGCGACTGGTGGAGAGATGCATTTGATCGGTTGCCGAGCCTGCAGTATAATGTTACTACATTAACAGCTAATGCCAATCGAGTGTTTATGGAATATGTCCGTAAGGTAGATGGAGAGGAGGATATGCTGGTTGCGGAAGTGTTGGAGGTAAAGAATGGGGCAATTGTAGCTTCAAGGGTGTATCATGGCTAATTATTTCATGTATTTAAATTAATGTCCATTTTGTTCTTCCTTTTTTTATAAAATCACTTTTTTTTGAATTATTGACAAAAAATAGGGGGTGTTGAAAAAAAATATTCACTTTTTTGAATGACCTCCCCCTAAAAATTCTATTTTTGTGCCATAAAGTTGAAAATTATTCATTTCACACCTAAATAAATCAATTCAAAATGGCATTTCACAGATTTAAAGCATTAGAAGCGGTTCTTACACGTGTACCGCAAGAAGTAACTCTTCCTAGTACAAAGGTTTCTGAGTTTTTCGGAGAAAACGTGTTTGGCATTGACGCGATGCGTGAATTTCTTTCCGAAGAGGCGTTCAATAGTGTAATGGCTGCTATGCAGCAAGGTACTCAGATCGACCGTAAAATGGCTGATCAAGTAGCTGCATCTATGAAAGCTTGGGCGAATTCAAAAGGCGCAACACATTATACACACTGGTTTCAACCTTTAACAGGTACTACTGCTGAAAAACACGATGCATTCTTTGAACCTACCGGTGATGGTCGTGCGATCGAACGTTTTGGAGGTAGTCAGTTGGTTCAGCAAGAGCCGGATGCTTCTTCCTTCCCGAATGGTGGTATCCGTAATACGTTTGAAGCTCGTGGTTATACGGCTTGGGATCCTACTTCTCCTGCTTTCGTAATTGGAAAAACATTGTGTATTCCAACCATTTTCGTTGCTTATACAGGTGAAGCGCTGGATTTTAAAACGCCATTATTAAAAGCATTACACGCCCTAGATAAAGCAGCTGTGGATGTTTGTCAGTATTTTGATAAGAATGTTACGAAGGTAACTGCAACTTTAGGATGGGAGCAGGAATATTTCTTAGTTGATGAAGCATTATACAATGCGCGTCCGGATTTAGCAATGACAGGAAGAACATTATTCGGTCATACCCCTGCAAAAGGTCAGCAGTTAGAGGATCATTATTTTGGTTCTATTCCTGAGCGTGCCAACGAATTTATGCGTGATTTTGAGATCGAATCATTAAAATTGGGTATTCCTATCAAAACTCGTCATAATGAGGTAGCTCCAAATCAGTTTGAGTGTGCTCCTGTGTTTGAGGAGTGTAATTTGGCTGTAGATCACAATCAATTATTGATGGATGTGATGGAGAAAGTAGCTAGACGTCATAACTTCCGTGTGTTATTGCATGAAAAACCATTTGCGGGAGTAAATGGAAGTGGAAAACACAACAACTGGAGCTTGGGTACCAATACTGGTAAAAACTTGTTAAGTCCCGGTAAAACACCAAAAACAAACTTACAATTCTTAACATTCTTTATTAATACAGTAAAAGCAGTACACGATAATGCAGATCTAATGCGTGCATCTATTGCTTCTGCTAACAACGATCATCGTTTGGGAGCCAATGAAGCGCCACCGGCAATCATGTCTGTATTCTTAGGAACTCAATTGTCTAACGTATTGGATGAGTTGGAAAGTAAAGTGAAATCAGGGAAAATGAGTCCGGATGAAAAAACAGCTCTGAAATTAGGAGTAGGTAAAATTCCAGATATTTTATTGGATAATACTGATCGTAACAGAACTTCGCCATTTGCATTTACAGGAAATAAATTTGAATTCCGTGCGGTTGGTTCTTCAGCTAACTGTGCAGGTCCAATGACCGTAATGAATACCATTATGGCTGATCAATTGGTGAAATTCAAGAAAGATGTGGATGCGCTGATCGCAAAAAATGTAGATAAAGACGAAGCGATCTTCCAGATTTTGAGAAAATACATCATTGAATCAAAAAAGATCCGTTTCGAAGGAAATGGATATGGAGAAGAATGGGTAAAAGAAGCTGCAAAAAGAGGTTTGTCAAATATCAAAACAACTCCTCAAGCATTGGGCGCTTTTGTTTCAAAACAAACAATGGAATTGTTTGAGCGCAATAATATCATGAGCCACCGCGAGCAACATGCCCGTTATGATATCTATTTGGAAACCTATACCAAGAAGATCCAGATCGAATCACGTGTTATGGCTGATTTAGCTTTGAATCATATCATTCCTACAGCAATCCGTTACCAAGGTTCTTTGGTTCAAAATGTGAAGGGTTTGAAAGATATTTTGAGTGCAGCAGAGTTTAAGAAAGCGGCTCAAATTCAGCTAGATATGATCTCTGAGATCTCAGAGCATGTAAATATCATTAAAACGAATGTAGATAATATGACAGAAGCCCGTAAAAAAGCCAATGCTATTGGAGATGTGAAAAAACAGGCGATCGATTATTGCGAAAAAGTGAAAGCGTATTTCGATACGATCCGTTATCATGTTGATAAGCTGGAATTGTTGGTGGATGATGAAAGCTGGCCATTGCCAAAATACAGAGAGCTATTGTTTACAAAATAATATGTAAAAATCCCCGAAAAGTACATTTTCGGGGATTTTTACTTGATATTCCTTAAAATATGGACATAATAAAATATTAACAAAGAATTTTTTTGTTTCAAATATTTCTTTATTTTAGCACCCATATAATTAGTTAACAAACCATAAACTGATATGAAACTATTTACAAAATTAACTGCAGGATTAATTGTAGCTATTTTATTTTCAGCCGATGTAATGGCGCAGAAAAATTTCTCTAAGGATGCTGATAAGGCATTTGTAAATCAGGAGTATTTTAATGCGATAGAGCTGTATAAGAAGGCATTTACAAAGATCAAGAAGAAAGAAGAGAAAGCAAATAATATCTTCAAAACAGCGGAGTGTTACCGCATGATCGGTGATAACAAACAAGCTGAAGCTTGGTATACAAAGGCTATCAAAGCAAACTATAATGATCCGAAAGCAAAATTGTATTTAGCAGATGCTAAAAAAGCGCAAGAAAAATATAATGAGGCTTTGATCGAGTACAACAACTACAAGAAAGATGTTCCTTCTGATCCTCGTGGAGAAGATGGTGCTAAATCTTGCGAGTTAGCTCAAAAATGGAAAGACAACCCTACTCGTTACAAAGTTGAGAATATGGCTCAGATCAACTCTAAAGATCCTGATTTCTGTCCAACTTTTGCAGATAAAAAATACAATAAGATCTATTTCACTTCAATGCGTGCAGGTGTTACAGGAGGTTCAATCGATGGTACTATCGGAGAGAACTATAGTGATATCTTCGAAACAGCAATGGATAAAAATGGTAAATGGAGTACTCCTGCATCTATTGGTGCTCCGGTTAACACAAAAGATAACGAGGGTTTAACTGCTATGACCAAAAAAGGTGATATGTTGTTCTTCACCCGTTGTGTTGTTGAGAAAAACGAACAAACATACAATCAGTTATGGTATGCTCCTAAAAAAGGAAATGTTTGGGGCGATCCTGTGAAAATTGAATTTTGTAATGATTCATTGAAATTTGCTTCTCCAACTATCTCTAATGATGGTATGACTTTGATCTTCTCTTCAAACATGCCGGGTGGACAAGGAGAGAATGACCTTTGGATGTCAACTTTTGATAAAAAATCTAAAAAATGGAATACGCCTACTAACCTAGGAACAACCATCAATACTCCTGGTAATGACGTATTTCCTTTCTTGCATGATGACGGAACGCTATATTTCTCTTCAACAGGTCACTTAGGAATGGGTGGTATGGATATTTTCAAAGCTGAGAAAAAAGGTGAAGGTCAGTGGGGAAATGTTACCAACATGAAATACCCTATTAACTCTGCCGGTGATGATTTCGGTATTGTGTTTGAAGGTAAAAAAGAACGTGGTTACCTATCTTCTAACCGTGAAGGTACAAAAGGTGCTGATGATATTTGGTCATTTGTTCTTCCTCCATTATTGTTTACTATCGAAGGTGTTGTTACTGACTGTAAGTTCAAAGAAGTTATTCCAGGAGCTGTAGTTAAATTGGTAGGTTCTGATGGATCTTCTGTAGAAGCAAAAACAGATGCAGCTGGTTACTATAAATTTGCAGAGAATGGTTCTAACCGTTATGTAAATCCAAATACATCTTACGTTTTAACTGTTACAGTTGCGAATGATGTAAAAACTGTTCAAGCACCTCAAGGTTTCTTAGCAAGTTCTGATAAGCCAAAAGTGACTACAGTAGGTTTAGAAGAAGGAAAAACATTTAAAAACGATTTCTGCTTAGTTCCTATCGAGCGTTTTATCCGTTTCCCGGATGTATTGTATAATTTAGGTAAAGCAGATCTTGATCACCCTTCAAATCCACGCGATTCATTGAATTACTTATACCAAACATTGTTGGATAACCCTACATTCGTTATTGAGTTAAGTTCTCATACCGATTACCGTGGTTCTGATGCTGCTAACCAAAAATTATCTGAAGCTCGTGCGAAGTCTTGTGTTGATTACTTGATTTCTAAAGGAATTAATCCTGCTCGTTTGAAAGCGAAAGGTTACGGTGAAAAAGCACCTGTTGAGGTAAAAGATGCTGATGGTAAGGTGTTGTACACGTTGACTGAGGCGTATATCAACAAAACTACAAAGGGTAAATCAAAAGAAGAATATGAAGCATTGATGCAGAAAAACAGACGTACTGTGTTCTCTGTATTGAGCAAAGATTTCGTTGATCCTAACGCTCCTAAAGAAGAGCCAAAAACAACTCCTACTACTCCTAAAACAGAAGAAGAGGAAGAAGAATAGTTATCAACTATTGATAAATACTAAAAACATCCCGCACATATCTTGCGGGATGTTTTTATTTTTGTACCTGTTATTTTTATAGTATGAGTGATAATCGATATAACCAGCGTGGTGTTTCTGCTTCTAAAGAAGACGTACACAATGCTATTTCTAAAATAGATAAGGGTTTATTTCCTAAAGCTTTTTGTAAGATCGTGCCGGATCATTTGAGTGGTGATCCCAACTATTGCATTGTGATGCATGCTGATGGTGCCGGCACAAAATCGTCATTGGCCTATATGTATTGGAAAGAAACCGGAGATGCATCGGTTTGGAAGGGGATTGCGCAGGATGCGATCATTATGAATACCGATGATCTTCTGTGTGTGGGGGCTGTAGATAACATCTTATTGTCTTCTACTATCGGAAGAAATAAGAATCTAATTCCGGGAGAAGTAATATCCGCTATTATCAATGGAACAGAAGAGATCTTAGAGCAACTAAGAAATCATGGGATAGGTATCTTTTCAACCGGTGGTGAAACTGCCGATGTGGGCGATCTCGTTCGTACACTGATCGTTGATTCAACTGTAGTTTGCAGAATGAAACGTTCCGATGTGATCGATAATAAGAAAATTCAAGCAGGTGATGTAATTGTTGGCTTAGCTTCTTCTGGCAAGGCAAATTATGAAGCTGAATATAATGGTGGTATGGGTAGTAATGGATTAACCTCTGCACGCCATGATGTGTTTGAAAAATATTTGGCATCTAAATTCCCGGAGAGCTTTGATGCTGCTGTTCCGGAAAGCTTAGTGTATAGTGGTAAAGTAAAATTGACAGAAAAGATAAACGTTGGTTCGGAAGAGGTAACTGCAGGAAAATTGGTATTGTCACCTACACGTACCTACGCACCTATCATTAAAAAAATTCTGGATAAATACCGTCCTCAAATCCACGGAATGGTACATTGCAGTGGTGGAGCACAAACAAAAGTGTTGCATTTCACAAACAATGTTCATGTGATAAAAGATAATTTATTCCTTATTCCTCCATTGTTTAAATTGATCCATGAACAAAGTGGAACCGATTGGAAAGAAATGTATAAAGTATTCAATATGGGCCACCGCATGGAATTATATGTTCCGCAGGAAATTGCTCAGGATATCATTGCTATTTCCAAGTCATTTAACGTGGATGCTCAAATCGTAGGAAGAGTAGAAGCAAGTGAAACCAATAGATTAACTATCCGCTCCGAATTCGGGACGTTTGAATATTAGCGCAAAACCTTTATAATTGGCAGTTGCAAGCCGTCAACGATCATCGTTGTCCATGCAGCTGCCAATTTTTTTGTAATTTGCGCCATTAAAACAATAAATAATTAAAATTAGAATATCGTGTTAGATAAATTAGCTGCCATAAAAAGACGCTGGGAAGAAGTAGAACAAAAGCTTTCCGATCCGAAAGTCATTGCGGATATGAAAGAGTTTAAAAAATTCAATAAAGAATATAAAGATCTTACGGAAGTGGTAAATGCTTACCATGAGTACAAGAAAGTTGTAGAAAATATTGAATTCAATAAGGATATTTTGGCCAATGAGAAGGATGATGAGATGCGTGATATGGCAAAGATGGATATGGAAGAATTGCTTCCAAAGAAGGAAAAAATGGAAGAGCAGATCCGTCAGATGCTAATTCCGAAAGATCCGGAAGATGCAAAAAACTGTGTATTGGAAATTCGTGCCGGAACGGGTGGAGATGAGGCAAGTATTTTTGCGGGAGATCTTTATCGAATGTACACCCGTTACATGGAAGCCAATAACATGCGCTATGAAGTGGTTGATTTTAATGAGGGTACTATGGGCGGATACAAAGAGGTGATCATTGAGGTGAAAGCGGATAATGCCTACGGAATATTAAAATTTGAAGCTGGTGTACACCGTGTTCAACGTGTTCCACTTACAGAAACAATGGGGCGTGTTCATACTTCAGCAGCTACTGTGCTTGTAATGCCTGAAGCAGATGAGGTGGATGTGGTGTTGAATCCTTCAGATATTGAAATGCAAACAGCCCGTTCTGGTGGTGCCGGTGGACAGAACGTAAACAAGGTGGAAACAAAAGTAATGTTAACACACAAACCAACTGGTATTGTGGTGACTTGTCAGATCGAGCGTTCTCAGTTAGGTAACCGCGAACGTGCCATGGTGATGCTTCGTAATAAATTGTATGAATTAGAATTGCAAAAGCATTTAGATGCAGTGTCGAAAAGACGTAAAACAATTGTTGCAACAGGTGATCGATCAGAAAAGATCAGAACGTATAATTATCCTCAAAACAGGATCACAGATCATCGTATCAACATGACGGTATACAACCTTACCGATTTTATGGATGGTGACATTCAGCCAATGATCGATGCACTTCAGTTAGCAGAGAACACCGAACGAATGAAAGAAGGTGGATTAACAGCATAACCGGTTTAAGATGACGAAAGCAGAGTTATTTGAAAATATAAAACGCAAACGATCTTTTTTATGCATCGGCCTGGATACCGATCTAACAAAGATCCCAAAACATTTATTGTCGTCCGATGATCCGATCTTCGAATTCAATAAGCAGATCATTGATGCGACACATGATCTGTGCGTTTCATATAAACCGAATATAGCCTTTTATGAAACGGAAGGTGTAAAAGGCTGGATCAGTTTAGAGAAAACGATCAGTTATTTAAACAAGAACTATCCTGATCAGTTCACGATTGCGGATGCTAAACGTGGCGATATTGGTAATACTTCTAAAATGTATGCAAAAGCATTTTTAGAAAAAATGGATTTCGATTCCATTACTGTTGCTCCATATATGGGAGAAGACAGTGTTATGCCATTCACGGAATACAACAATAAATGGGTGATATTATTAGCCCTAACATCCAATAAAGGAGCATTTGATTTTCAAACATTGGATACTGCTTCACAACCTTTGTATAAGCGTGTACTACAAACATCAAAAAAATGGGGTAACCCAGAGAATATGATGTATGTTGTGGGTGCAACAAAAGCGGAGATGCTGAATGAGATCAGAACAATCATTCCTGATAGTTTTTTACTAGTCCCGGGTGTTGGTGCTCAAGGTGGAAGTCTTTCCGAGGTTGCCAAATACGGAATGAATAAATCCTGTGGTTTATTAGTGAATTCATCCAGAGGGATCATTTATGCTTCTGATGGCCTTGATTTTGCTAAAAAAGCGAGAGAAGAGGCACTAAAGCTCCAGCAGGAAATGGATCAATTGTTAAACAGTTACTTATAAAAATCAAACAGACTACTCCCTGTTAAAATAAAAAAAACAAAGGAGTAGTATGACCGAAGAATTTTTACACCATGTCTGGAAGTTCAGACTATTTGATCAAACCGATCTAAAAACCATTCAAGGAGAATCCGTTTTAATAGAAAAAGTTGGGACGCACAATTTTGATTCCGGTCCGGATTTTTTCAATGCCAAAATTAAAATTGCTGACACGCTGTGGGCCGGTAATGTGGAAATCCATACACTTGCTAGTGATTGGTTGAAGCACGATCATCAATCCGATAAGGCCTATCAAAATATTGTTTTGCATGTTGTTTTTCAATCCGATAAAGAGATCAAACGCTCCACAGGTGAAGTTATTCCTGTGCTGGAATTAAAGAACAGGATTCCTTTATCGTTAATGAATAAGTACAAGTACTTTAAGTCAAGCAAAGAATCGATTGCCTGTTCAGCGCTCATAAAAGAAGTTCCAGCATTAGTTATTAATTCTACCATCGACAAATTATTACTGGAACGTTTGGAGCGCAAGTCGATCTCTATTTTGAATAGTCTGGCATTGAATAACAATAACTGGGAGGAAACATTCTATCAGCAAATTGTCCGTAATTTCGGATTTAAAGTCAATGCAGAACCGTTTGAATTGTTGGCAAAGTCATTGCCATCACTCATACTTGCGAAGCATAAAAACAGTTTGTTGCAAATCGAAGCATTGTTATTCGGACAGGCGGGAATGTTAGAAACACACATGGACGATAAGTATGCATTAAGTTTACAGAATGAGTATAGCTTCTTGAAAAAGAAATTCAAGTTGATCCCAATTGATGAACATCTATGGAAATACATGCGATTACGTCCGGTTAATTTCCCTACTGTTCGAATCGCTCAGTTTGCTCAGTTAGTCTATCACTCCAGTCATCTATTTTCAAAGATCATTGAGGCGGAAAGTGTCGTTCAATTAAAGCAATATTTTCAAATAGGCGTTTCTTCCTATTGGGAGGAGCATTATCAATTTTGCACTCCATCAGTGAAGCGAAAAAAACAGCTGGGGCAAGATTCAATTAATACAATTCTTATCAATACGGTTATTCCTTTTCTATTTGTGTATGGCAAACAAAAGAAGGATGATAAATATGTTGAGAGAGCACTAAGCTTTTTAGAGCAATTAGATGGTGATAATAATTCGATCATCGATAGCTGGAATCAATTGGGTTTGCGTGTTAATAATGCCTATTCTACGCAGGCATTGCTCCAGTTGAAAAATGAGTATTGCTTCTTTAAAAAGTGTCTAAATTGTAATATCGGAAATTATTTAATGAAAAAATCGTAATTTAGTTTACTATTCCAATAGATCTATGATAGAAAAAATACAAACTTGGTTCGAAACACAAGCATTTGGTGTATGCGAATGGTGGGGGAAAAAGCTGGGTATCAGCACCACTAAAATTCGTATGTATTTTATTTATTTATCATTTTTTACTGTAGGATCGCCCGTTATCGTGTATTTTGTGATGGCGTTTATTCTTGAGAATAAACAATATTTTAAGCCATTTCAATCAAAAAGAAAAAGCATCTGGGATCTATAATCTAATTATCCGTGTCACGTTTTCGCCAGTTTTATCAATTATTTCTTTCACTAGGATTATTATTAGTGATCATTTGTATTGGTATAATCGGTTTTATCGTCATTGAAGGCTATAATTTATTTGATGCCTTTTATATGACCATCATTACAGTTGCTACTGTTGGTTTTGAAGAGGTTCAGCCTTTAAGTGATGCCGGGCGTGCATTTACAATATTTTTAATTATCACAAGTTTTGGTACATTTGCTTATGCGGTTACATCAATCTCCCGATATGTAATTGACGGTGAGTTTAACGAATATTTTAGAAATTATAAGGTGAGTTCAGCAATCGATAAATTAGAAAATCATGTGATCATTTGCGGTTTTGGTCGCAATGGAAAACAAGCAGCACATGTTTTAAAAAAGCATAACACACGTTTTGTAGTGATTGAACAGAAAAAAGACATTGTTTCTGCTGTGAATCATAAGTATGCTGACCTTGTATTGGAAGGTGATTCTACACAAGATGATGTGTTGTTGAGAGCCGGTATCACACGTGCAAAAGCCATCATAACAACGTTGCCAATTGATGCGGATAATTTGTTTATTGTACTTTCGGCTCGTACGCTTAATCCAAAACTGACGATCATTAGTCGTGCATCTGAAGATAATTCTGATAAAAAATTAAAATTAGCAGGTGCTGATAATATCATCATGCCCGATAAGATAGGTGGAGCGCACATGGCATCATTGGTAATGAAACCGGATGTAATGGAGTTTGTTGATTTTATTACCGGACAAGGTGGTGATAATATTCGTTTGGAAGAGATCACGTTTGCGAATCTTTCTGCTGAATTTCAAAATAAAACCATCAAGGAGCTAGAGATCCGTAATCGTTCCGGAGCCAATATCATTGGTTTTAAAACTGGTAATGGTGAATATATTATTAATCCAAGTGCAGATACCAAGATCATTCCGGATGCAAAATTATTTGTACTAGGCACGACTGAGCAGATAAATAAACTTAAAGAATTAATGGTTTGATCCATTTTTGATGTATGAAAAAAATATTGATCACAGGTAGTAATGGTTTGCTTGGACAAAAGTTAGTTTATGCTTTAAAAAAACGAAACGATGTTCAAACAATTGCAACAGCTTTGGGTGCCAATCGCTTGATCGATCAGCATGGTTATATCTATGAGTCCATGAATATTGCTGATCAGCCAAATGTAGAAGCGGTCATTAAAAAATATCAACCCGATGTGATCATCAACACAGCTGCAATGACAAATGTAGATGCGTGTGAGTCGAAGCGTGATGAGTGCTGGGCCTTGAATGTTTCGGCAGTTGAATATATGATCGATGCAATAAAGCAACACTGCCCTCAAACACATTTTATACACCTTTCTACTGATTTTATATTTGATGGAGAAAAGGGTAGTGCCTACACAGAAGAAGATACTCCTAATCCATTATCCTATTATGCCCTTTCAAAATGGGAAGCCGAAAAAAGAGTTCAGAACAGTGGTATTAAATGGGCAATTGGCAGAACCATCATTGTGTTTGGTATCGTTGATAATATGAGCAGAAGTAATATTGTTCTATGGGCAAAAGATGCCTTAACCAAAGGACAAAAGATCAATGTGGTAGATGACCAGTTCCGTTCTCCCACCTTAGCAGAAGATCTGGCTCAAGGATGTATTTTAATAGCCGATAAAGGTGCTACTGGAATATATAATTTAGCAGGACCTGATACTTTTAGCATTTTAGACTTAGTTTATAAAGTGGCTGATTTCTGGAAATTGGATAAGTCGCTGGTTAGTCCCTCCAAATCGAATACGCTTAATCAGCCGGCTAAGCGTCCACCACGTACAGGTTTGATCATTGATAAGGCCAGAAAAGACTTAGGCTATGCTCCTCATACATTTGAGCAAGGATTAAAAATATTGGACGAGCAACTAAAAGCTTTTAGTTAAAGATCCACAGAAGAACAGGCTTTTCTGTTTCCTTCAATTTGGCATCCAACGTTTTCATTAATTTATTTCCGATTGCCGGACAGCCCCATCCTTCAGGAGTTCCGTTAGGATACACTTCTTTGTCGGCTACATCACTCCAGGAGTGTAAAACGATCTGACGTTTGATCGCATTGTTGTTTGTGGATTCTAGGCCATGCAATAGGTAGTTGACATTTATTCCCCACTGACTATATCCCCGTTTACCAATTTTATATTTTCCAAGCGCTGTGCAATGACTGTCGGGTGTGTTGCTGAATACAGGTTTTGTTTTGGTATAGGTTTCTCCCCAGGGCATCGATCCGCATCCATGAGCACACAAACCCGATGCAATGATGCTGTCGTTTTTCATATCCCATAAAAATGCACGGTTCTTTCCTGAGTGTAAACTCATATCAATGAGAATACAAAATTGAGTGTTATAGTTTTTCGATTTACAGAATGTTTCTGCCAGATGTGCCTTCTCTTTTAAACGGCTTATTGTTTTTTCATCTGCCTTGTAGGAGAATAGAAGCAGAGAAATAAAAAGAAGCGGAGAAAATATAAAACGATTCATATTGGATGAACGGAGTAAAGGTTTGTTTAGTATAAAATTAAAAAGAGAGATCATTCGATCTCTCTTTTTAAAGTTTTTTAACAAGTTGTGATTACAGATTGTTCAATTTTTCAATCAGTTCGATCACCTTATCTCCTAATTTTTCTTTCACATCAGAAAATAGTTTTTTACGCTCTGCTCTGTTTTGTAATTTTTTAGCGCTGTTCACCTTTTCGATCAACTCATCTGCTAAGTCAACGCACTCATCAACGATCGCTTCTACTTGCGCTTCGTTCTTTCCTTCATTGTTCAATAAAGAGTTGTAGCATTCTTCAATAACATCTCCTAATAGACCATTGATGTTTCTTTTTAATTCTCTGCGATTTGCCATGTTTTATTTTAGTTTATTTGTTTTTATTTCAATGCAGCCAATTGTTCTTCAATGGCTTTTATTTTTGCTTCCGCATCGGCTTGCTTTTTGCGCTCATTCTCTACCATTTCAGGTTTTGCATTGGCCACAAATTTTTCATTTGCCAATTTTGCTTGAACCGATTTTAAGAAACCTTTGCTGTAGTCCAGATCCTTTGTTAAACGTGCACGCTCTTCATCCACATTAATATTGTTTGCCAATGGAACATAAAACTCTGTTGTTTTGATCATGAATGAAAACGCCCCATCAACTTTTTCTTTCGTGTATTTTAATGCAGAAAGATTAGCAAGCTTTACAACAACTTCATCAAAGAAACTGTGTTGTGCATCCGATTTTTCGATCAATTCCAATTTTTCTTTCGGAGAAATTTGTTTTTGAGCACGGATGTTACGCATCATCGCAACGATCTCTTTGCACGCTTCAAACTCTGCTAATAATTGTTTGTTTAATGGCTTTTCAGAAGGCCATGCTGCAACAATTACACAATCTTTATCTGTTCGCTCTTTGATCAAATGCCAGATCTCTTCTGTAATAAATGGCATCCAAGGGTGCATCACTTTAAGGATCTGCTCAAAGAAATGGATCGTAGCATCATAAGTGGTTTTGTCAATTGGTTTTGCTTTTCCATCCACAAACTCCGGTTTGATCATTTCTAAATACCAGGCACAGAAATCATCCCATACTAGTTTGTAAGTTGCCATCAATGCTTCACTCATTCTGTATTTAGAATACAGGTCATTGATCTCCGTTACCTGTTCATTGAATTTATTCTCAAACCATTCAACAGATGCTTTGTTGTTATTGGATTGAGGCATATCTGCCACTTCAAAACCTTGAACCAAACGGAATGCATTCCATACTTTGTTTGAGAAATTTCTTCCTTGTTCGCAATAACTTTCATCAAAAGGAAGGTCGTTTCCTGCAGGTGAACACAAGAGCATTCCCACACGCACGCCATCTGCTCCGTATTTTTCAATCAGGTCCAAAGGATCGGGTGAGTTACCCAATGATTTACTCATTTTTCTACCCAGCTTATCCCTTACAATTCCTGTTAAATAAACATTTGTAAACGGTTTTTGTCCTGTGTATTCATATCCCGCAATGATCATACGCGCTACCCAGAAGAATAGGATCTCCGGAGCAGTAACCAAGTCATTCGTTGGATAATAATATTTTAGATCGGCATTGGCTTTATCCCAACCATTTTGGATGATCTTAGGATCAAAAACGGTAAGCGGCCACAACCAGGAAGAGAACCATGTATCCAATACATCTTCATCTTGTTTGATCTCTTCTTTTTTTACGGATGGATTAAGAGCTTTTAGTTTTTCAAAAGCTTCATCTATTGTTTTTGTAACAACTGTATTTCCTTGTCCATCGTACCATGCCGGGATTCGTTGTCCCCACCATAACTGACGCGAGATACACCAGTCGTGTACATTCTCCATCCAATGCTTGTAGGTATTGATAAACTTATCCGGGATCAATTTTACTTCATTGTTCAATACAGCATCTAAAGCAGGTTTCGATACTTTATCCATTTTTAGGAACCATTGCATAGAAAGCTTTGGTTCAATAACAGCATCGGTACGCTCGCTGTGTCCTACTTTATTTTTTATCGTATCTACTTTTGAAACAAAACCTTGTTCTAGCAGATCTTTGATGATCTGTTTGCGACAAGCAAAACGATCCATTCCAATATAGATCTGTGCGGCTTCGCTGATCTTACCATCGGAAGTTAATCCATCGATAACAGGAAGTTTATGCTTTAATCCTAAGTTATAGTCGTTGATATCATGAGCAGGCGTTACTTTTAATGCACCGGTACCAAACTCTTTATCAATGTATGTGTCAAAAATGATCGGCACTTCACGGTTGATAAGTGGAATGATCGCCATTTTACCTTTTAAATGTGCGTATCGCTCATCTTCCGGGTGAACACAAACGGCAGTGTCGGCCATGATTGTCTCCGGACGCGTGGTAGCAATGGTTACAAATTCGTTGCTGTCTTTTATTTTGTAATTGATGTAAACAAGCTGACTGTCTTTTTCTTTATAGATAACCTCTTCATCGGAAACCGCTGTTAAACCAACAGGGTCCCAATTCACCATTCGTACACCACGATAGATCTGTCCTTTATTGTATAGGTCAATAAATACATCAATAACGGCTTCACTCAGGTCGTTTTCCATGGTAAAACGCGTTCTGTCCCAGTCGCAGGAAGCACCTAGTTTTTCAAGCTGTTTGAGTATGATACCACCATATTTTTCTTTCCATTCCCAAGCGTGTTTTAAGAAAACTTCACGACTCAGGTCGGTCTTTTTTATGCCTTTTTCTTTTAACAAAGCAACAACCTTTGCTTCGGTAGCAATAGAAGCATGGTCGGTTCCCGGAACCCAACAGGCATTTTTTCCTTGCATACGAGCTCTGCGTATAAGCACGTCTTGAATGGTATTGTTAAGCATGTGTCCCATGTGCAACACACCCGTAACATTCGGTGGTGGGATCACAATGGTATAAGGCTCACGCTCATCGGGAGTGGATCTAAAAAAATTATTTTTTAACCAATGGGCATACCATTTGTTTTCTGTAATTTTCGGGTCGTAGGTTTTAGGAATTTCCATAATAATTTACTTACTTCGTTTTTCTGTTTGAAAAAGAGCACAAATCTACTAAAAATAATTTTCTTAAATTTTGGATTGTGGCACGATTTTGGCTTGTTTTTAAATAGAAAAAAGAACTAAAAAACGATTCAATTTTTACTTGTTATGAAAAAAGTATTATTTACCCTTGGAGCCCTTGTTCTTTCTGTGGTTGCTGTGAATGCACAAGAGAAAAAAGAGGCGGCAGCTACTACAACTGCTCCCGTAAGCAGCAATGCTGAAATAACCTTTGATAAAGAAGTACATGATTTTGGAACCATCGACTATGCCGGTAACGGAACATATGAGTTTCGTTTTGTAAATACCGGTAAGGAACCATTGATCATCAGCAATGCGCAAGGCTCATGCGGATGTACGGTTCCTACGTATCCTAAGAATGTTCCTATCAAACCGGGTGCTGTAGAATATATTAAAGTTACCTATGATACGAAACGTGCAGGTAATTTTACAAAAACAGTGACCATTACCTCAAATGCTAAAACACCATCTAAGGTGATCACTATTAAAGGAACCGTTTCTCCTGCACCTACAGAGGAAGCTTTTCCTTCTGGAGGTAAAAAAGATGATGGAGCCACACCGTTTGAAAAACATTAATCGACTAAATAACCAAAACATCAATAATTAAAACAACAAAACAATGAAAAAAGCTATCTTATCTATTGGATTATTTGTGTGTGTAGCAATTGGCGCAAATGCACAAGAAACTACCACTCCAAATCCTGTTAACCCTAATGCACCTAAATTCAAATTTGAATCAGAAGTGATCGATTATGGTACAATTGAGCACAATGCGAATGGTGACCGTGAATTCAAATTTACAAATGTTGGTAAAGAACCATTGATCATTACAAATGCAGTAGGATCATGCGGATGTACAACTCCACAATGGCCAAAAGAACCGATCAAACCGGGTGCAACAGCAACTATTAAAGTTCATTATGCAACAGATAGAGTAGGTCAGTTTGAGAAAACAGTTACCTTAACTTCTAATGCTGATACTCCTTCAAAAGTATTAAAAATTAAAGGTGTTGTTAAGCCAGATCCAACTCCGGCTCCAGCTCCAGCTACTCCTGCTGCAGGAACTGAGCAAAAACACTAATTTTTTGTAAAACTAGTATCTATTTCAAGCCCTTTTGATCGAATCGAAAGGGCTTGATCTTTTTCAAAATGAAAACACTCGTATTTGTCTTTATTCTTCAGTTTAGTTGTGTTGCGCTGTTCTCACAAGAGATCAAATTCAAATCCACTAAATACAATTTTGGATTTGTTCATGAAGGGGATACCGCTAAAATAGAATATGAATTAAAGAATGTAGGGGATCAGGCACTAGTGATCCAGAATTATGAAGTAGAATGTGGTTGCACTGTAATGGAAAAACCGCAACGTGCTATTGAGCCGGGAGAAACGTATGTTTTAAAAGTGACCTTTGATACGCATAATAAGTACGACCGGCAGGATCGTGCAATTAAGATCTTTTCAAATGCCAAAGATTCCCCGCATGAATTGAGGTTCAAAGGAGTGGTACTGAAACCCAAGAAAAAAAGCTGAAAATATTCCCAGATTCAAGCCTAAATGCTAACTTTGGCTACTTTTAAAATCTAAAAAAATGCCAAAAGTATCCTTGAAGGGCAACAATATGCCCGCTTCTCCAATCAGAAAATTAGTTCCATTTGCCGATGCGGCTAAAAAAAGAGGAACAAAAATATATCATTTGAATATTGGTCAGCCCGACATTGAAACTCCGGAAGTGATGTTGAATGCGATCAAAAATGCAGATATCAAAGTGTTGGAATATTCTCACTCTGCAGGTGTTGAGTCGTATCGAAAAAAATTAGCCGGTTATTATGGTAGTTTCAATATCAATATTACCGAGAATGATATTATTATTACAACAGGTGGATCAGAAGCGATTGAAATAGCAATGATGACTTGCTTCAATCCAGGGGATGAGATCATTATTCCGGAGCCATTCTATGCAAATTATAATGGTTTCTCCTGTGCTGCCGATGTAAAAGTTGTGCCGGTTAAATCTACTATTGAAACAGGTTTTGCATTGCCACCGATCTCTGAATTTGAAAAACACATCACTAAAAATACGAAAGGGATCATGATCTGTAATCCGGGAAATCCGACAGGTTATTTGTATTCTCGTGAAGAATTGGAATTGTTGAAACAGCTGGTCTTGAAATATGATCTGTTCTTATTGAGTGATGAAGTGTATCGTGAGTTTTGTTACGATGGGAAAGAATATGTTTCGGTGATGCATCTGGAAGGTATCGATAACAACGTGATATTACTAGATTCGATCTCTAAACGTTATAGCGCTTGTGGTGCGCGTATTGGTGCCATGATCTCTAAGAACAAAGAGGTGATGGGAGCCGCCATGAAATTTGCACAAGCACGTTTAAGTCCGCCTACATTTGGCCAGATTGGAGCAGAAGCAGCATTGAATACACCAAAAGAATATTTTGAAAAAGTAAAAACAGAATACGTTGGGCGTAGAGATTTCTTGATCGATGCCTTAAATAAAATGGAAGGAGTATTCTGTCCGAAGCCTAGTGGTGCTTTTTATTGCATTGCTAAATTGCCGATCGATAATGCTGATAAATTCTGTCAATGGCTTTTGGAATCATTTGAGCATGAAGGACAAACGGTAATGTTAGCGCCTGCAACCGGTTTTTACTCTACACCGGGTTCGGGAACAAACGAAGT
>JAEUTU010000093.1 GCA_016786925.1 Bacteroidia bacterium | reverse complement strand
GTTCCTCCGTCACCAAACGACCATTGGTAGGTTAATGCAGTTGTTGCGATGGAACTATCAATGAAATGAACCGGCTGTAGGTCACAAGCTAATGAAGACGCTAGCCCATAATTGGCAATTGGTTTAGGAAAAACTTCTACTGTCCCGGTATAGGTTTCTGTACAACCGTTTTCAGAAACAGTGAGTGTAATAGGGAATACACCAATTGAATCAAATACAATATTTGTAGGGTTTTGCTGATTGCTGGTGCTTGGATTTGCATGTGTTCCGAAATTCCAGGAAAATGTTCCATTGCCTTGAAATGCTCCGGCTGCTGTCATATTAAAGCTGTTCTCATAGATACATTCTCCAGGTGGCGATGTAAAGTTTGGGTCCAATAATGGTTGAATATTAAATGTATTCATTGCTGTATCCGCACAAAGTGTTCCCGGGTTGATGATCAATGTAACGTTATAATTACCCGGTGCAGGGTAAGTGTATGTTGGAGCAAGGATAGAAGAAACATCGGCTGTTGTAGTTGGATCACCAAAATCCCATTGATAGCTAAATGCATTTAAACTAGTTTGAGAAAAGTTAACAGTGTATCCGAAACAAAAAGTTTGTTGTTGAGGAATAGATGCAACCGGTAATCCAGGACAATTCACCACATTGAATTGAAAATCTCTTTTGTTGGTATTGATCAAAACACCATTTCTGTATTCTCTTGCACATACACCAACTACCCATTGTCCGATCATGTTGGGTGTTCCTGTCATTAAACCGCTCGAAGGATTCACCGCCATGGCAGGTAATGAACTCATGGGATAAGCAGCATTGTAAGGCGCTAACCAGGGAACAAATGCGTAAGGAGGAGAGTTGGCATCGAATGGACAAGTGGCAGGACAACTCACACCTGCTCCGGGAGCGGCTTGTGGTCCAAGGATCGGGCAGCAGGGATCCAAGCCTGTAAACGGATCACAAAATTCATAGTAAATAGAATCTCCATCGGGATCGGTAGCCGAGTGGTCAAATATCAAAGGAACTTCAGCACATAGAAAAATAGGTGGGAAGTTATTATAACGGGAACTATTATTACAAATAGCCAATGCCGGATCAGGAATGTGTGTCATGTAAGTGGAACCTACATCACCGGGGTTGATCAAATTTAGGATCGTTTGATTTCTGCAACATCTTTGATAAACAAGATTGTATCCACCAGCTAAAGGTGGCAGATTGACCACTGTTTGATAGACAGCTTCTTCTACACAAATATTGGTAGGAGGTGTAAAACAAGGATTGTTGATGGTAACAGGTAATACGGTAGAGCCCGGAAAAGGAATTTGTACATTATTCAGCAAATTACCCGCTGCATCGAAAATGAAAATGGTAGCAGGATCATCATACGGAGCAAGTCCATTGATACAATCTCTATACAGCTTAAGAGTAATACGATAGTCGTTATTTCCTAAACAGTCATAATAGATTTCGCCACCCACAATATGAGTAGCGAAATTTTTAAAACTGATCAGAGTTAAAAATAGTAGTATGAGATATTTTTTGGTCCTCATTTTTTAACCCTTAAAAATACGCTTATTATTTCAAACGTACGATCTGGAAGAATCCGGCAAATACTTTATTGGTATCGGATTTACTTTCTTTAAAGCTTCCTGTGGCAGGCAATGGATTTACTTTTGCATCTACCAGTCCTGCAGGGGGAACAGTTAACACATAATAATAAGTGCCATCGGCATGTCCGCCACCATTCCAGTTATTTTTGTAATCGTTACTTTCATAGATCTTGTTTCCCCAACGGTTGTAAATTGCTAAAGACACATTCGTGTATTTATCCAAGTTAGCGATGTAGAAGTTTTCATTTTCAGCAGGACCATTTCCATCAGGAGTGATCACATTTGGAATGTTCAATGCACAGCTTCCTTCTACACTTACATTCACTTGATCTGTTGTGGTATTACCGCAAACATCAGTGATCAATAATTGATAGGTTCCCGAAACATTCGCAATCATATTCACCGGATTTCCATTGCTTGGTGTTAGTGTATCGGTTCCGCTTATGGTTGTCCATGCGTAAGTGTAAGGCGGACCACCACCATTTACAAGTGCTAAAAAGTTAACAAGGTCGCCCGGACAAACTTGAGCATCATCACCAATAAACGCAGTTAATGGAACAAATGTAGCTACGGTTACTGTAGCACTATCCACAACAGCCGGTGTAGGATCAGGTGTTCCTGTACATGCATCTCCAACAGAAACAGTAAATGTAGTTGTTGAACTTACTGTTACACTTGGGTCGGCAACAGAAGCTGCTCCACCCGACCAAGCATAGGTATAAGGTTCCACCCCTCCGGTTACAGTTGTGTTCAATGTTACCGTTCCTCCACTATTACAAAGTGTAGTGTCGCTTGTTGTTACAACAATTGGTGTGTATTCCGATAGATATATGGTTGCTGATGTTGGTGGAGGAACACAAAATGCACTGCCAGTAGGTTGTATCAATAATGTAATGGATTCTAACGATTCTGCAACTGCATCCGAAACCGCATTGATACAAAATGAAATAGAATCTTGTCCGGGAGCAAAGATCAATTGTGATGGAAGTAAGGCTCCTGGTCCAACATTGTTATCGTAATAGTCGGTTCCATTTACAGCCGTTCCACCAATTGTTAAGTTGATAGTATCCTGAACAGAGATATTCGATGTTCTAACAAAATAGATACAAGCATTTCCACAGCCTTCATATAAGGTAGAGTCATTTGCTCCACCATAACTGATCTCCGGAATGATCTGAACACCCACAGAAGTAAAACTTCCGGCTTCTAAAAATACTCCTGAATCCCAGCTTCCATCGCCTGCATCGGCAATAGCAATTTTAATGTGATAGGTTGCTCCGCAAGAAACAGGTGCAATAGCTGTTAATGGAACTGTAAATCCATCATATTGAACACTTGCTCCTGGAGGCGTTTCATTGTTAAAATAATAGGCAGCATTATTTCCGCCATTCACATTGTTAATAGTTACGGGTGTTGATGTACCCGGGATCAATGCAATATTTTGGTTGGTATAATTTCCTCCTCCGGGATTTGGACCACTAATAAAAAATCCAAATACATCATTAAAGCTTGAGTTTGCAAATTCCATGTATTCTTCTGATCCAAATACATAGCGAAATTTTAACGTATCTGCCAATGGAACAAAATCAAATTCCAAAATAGCTGCATCATATAACGTATTGGTAGCAATACCTGTCAATTGAGGATCCGTAGAGATTGTTCCGGTTCCTCCATTGCTTAAACTTCCGCTGTTATTCGGACCAACAGCAACGCTTATATCACCGGTTGCTAATATTACTCCTCCCGGAAAACCAATATTGGAAGCAGTGCCGTTAAACTCTCCACGTGCAGTATTAGGCCCAGAAAAGGTGATGTTGGATGCCGTTACACCACTTCCTAGCAAAACATTTTGAACCAATTGTGTTGGTGTCATTGTTGAATTGACCGTTAACTGAGCTTTTGCAGTGAATGCTGTGCAGAGAATTAGTCCGGCTTTAAAAATATTTTTTATCATGATAAATAATTTAGCGTATTAATGTTACATGCCCGAATTTTTGCATTGGGTTCACCATGTATCCCTCCAGATCAAATACAACAGGATAAACTCCTCCCGGCAATTTATTTCCTTTGTATGTTCCATCCCAGCCTGTGTATAGGTCGGTTGTTTCAAAAATCAATTCTCCCCAACGGTCAAAAATGCGCATACGGTACGACTTAATTCCTACACCATATCCCATATAAACATCATTTTTACCATTATTGTTCGGGGTAAATGCATTTGGAAAATAAAAATAGAAATCAGGTAATACAACAACAGTTTGTTGAGTTGTATCTGAGCAGCCTTCTTGATTGGTGGAGATCAAGGTTACTGTATATGTTCCATCGGTTGGATAATAATGCTGTGGACTCATACTGGTGGAAACAGAATCAAACGATCCATCTCCAAAGTTCCAGAAATAAGTAACTCCACCTGTTGACAGGTTTGTGAAATCAACAGTCTGGTTCGTTGTGAAGTTGTACACAAAATCAGCATTGATCGGATAAACCGTAACTGTTACCTGATCCGTTACGGATAAGCCGCAAGCATCGGTCACCGTTAATGTGTAAGTGATGTCAGCCCCCGGAGTAACCGTAATGCTGTCTACGTTAGTAATATTGGGCGACCAATTATACACATAGTCGGGACGGCCTTGTGTGACGTTGGCATCTAACAAAACTTCATTTCCTCCACAAACAACAGTATCATTGTTAAAGGATAATTGTAAA
This sequence comes from Bacteroidia bacterium, assembly GCA_016786925.1. GTDB lineage: Bacteria > Bacteroidota > Bacteroidia > 2-12-FULL-35-15 > 2-12-FULL-35-15 > 2-12-FULL-35-15. Next base: position 55,553 of record JAEUTU010000093.1, on the reverse strand, counting down.
GGAAGATAAGGGATCACATTTACGATCATGCTATCGCTGGCCGTATTGCCACAACTATCGCTTACTGTAACATAATAGGTAGTTGTAACTGCAGGATTCACATTCGCTGTACTGCTCGAACTGGTCGCATTAGTCCAAGTATACGTATAACTTCCGACAGCCACTCCACCCGTAGCGTTGGCAGTTAGTGGAATGTTCAGTGATGGACAGAATAATGTGGTGTCGTTATTGAGCGTGACGGAGATTGGAGGTGAGTCAACAATATAAACAGTAACCGTAGAGGTATCATTCACGGTTCCGCATGGAGATGTATTGAATACTTTTAATATTACCGTTTCCATTCCTTCTGTTAACAGATCGTATAGTGAATTGATCACAACAGTTGCTGTTTGTTGTCCAACAGCAAAAATAACTTCAGTAGTGATCATAGAATAGTCAATACCATTTCCGGCTGTCCCATCAATGATATAATTCATGGTATCCGCAAATGCTAGATGAGTGGTACCTCTGTCGAATGTGATCGTAGCAGCACCACAGCCTTCATAGAACATGGTATCGTTTGTTCCGGGATTGCCTCCAAAATCGGTATTGGTAGTAATGAATACATTGCCGGTACTTGAAAAACTACCTTCTTCAAGGAATACACCTGAATCCCAACTACCATCTCCAGCATCAGCAATTGCAATTTTAATATGATATGAAGAACCACACTGAACAAAAGCACTTGCTGTTAGAGGAACTGTAAAACCATCGTATTGGACTGTTGCTCCAGCCGGGTTTTCATTGTCAAAATAGTAGGCTGCATTATTAAGCGCATTTACGTTGTTGATCGAAACTACAGTTCCTGTTCCGGGTATTTGAGCAATGTTTTGACCGTTGTAATTTCCACCTAAAGGATTCGGTCCAGTAATGAAGAAACCAAAAACATCATTAAAGTTTGAATTTGCAAATTCCATGTATTCTTCAGATCCAAAAACATATCTGAATTTAATTGTGTCCGAGGTTGGCGTAAAGTCAAATTCTAAAATAGCTGCATCGTAAAGTGTATTGGTAGAAATTGCATTAAGCTCTATATCATTTGAAATATTTCCTGATCCTCCAACACTCAACCCACCTGCGTTATTTGGTCCAACAGCCGCACTAACGTCTCCTGTAGCTAATATCACACCTGAGGAAAGGCCAATATTTGAACTTGCTCCATTAAAAGTTCCCCTAGCATCTGCCGTACCGCTAAAAGTAATGTTTGTTGCCACGATCCCACTTCCAAGTAGTACATTTTGTACTAATTGTGCAGGTGTCATGGCTGTACTTGTGGTTAGCTGTGCTTTAGAGAAAATAGGCAATAGTCCTAAAACAATACTTAATATACTGTAAAGCGGTTTGTGTATGATACGATTGAGATACATGTAATTTATTGGCTGATTAACAGGCAAATATACGAAAAATGCTCTTTTGTTAACTGTTCGTCCTTTAAATTCGGGTTTTCATCGAAATTAATGGTCGTTTTGTCCGAATTCCTTTGCTGTCTTTCTATTCAAGATGTTTTTAGCTCCAAAAAGGTTGCTTGAAAGCTAATTATTATTGAAAATTGTTCAATCCGGGAAGATCATTCTTTACTCAAATAATCGCTAAAAATTAGAATATTAATTGCAAATTTGTGGCTCAGGAAAAAATACTCACTAAATATCCTATTATGAATACAAATTCAAACATTAATGCCTACATCGAAACGCATAAAGACCGTTTTTTGAATGAACTATTCGACATTTTACGTATTCCATCTGTAAGTGCCGATCCGAAATATAAAAATGATGTGATCAAAACAGCTGATGCTATCAAAGAAAAATTGATCGCAGCTGGTGCCGATAAAGTGGAAGTGTGTCCAACTGCCGGTTATCCGATCGTTTATGGTGAAAAGATCATCGATCCGAAATTACCAACTGTATTAGTGTATGGACATTATGATGTTCAACCTGCAGATCCATTGGAATTATGGACATCCGGACCGTTTGAGCCGGTGATCAAAAAAACGGAGCTACACCCTCAAGGTGCTATTTTCGCCCGTGGTGCTTGCGATGATAAAGGACAGATGTATATGCACGTAAAAGCATTTGAGTTGATGATGCAAACCGGAACGCTTGCTTGTAATGTGAAGTTTATGATCGAAGGGGAAGAAGAAGTAGGTTCTACGAATCTGGCCATTTTTGTGAAGCAAAACAAAGAGCGTTTGAAAGCAGATGTGATCCTTATTTCTGATACTGGAATTATTGCTAATGATACTCCTTCTATCTGTGTTGGTTTAAGAGGTTTGAGTTATGTAGAAGTAGAGGTGACCAGTCCTAATCGTGATCTTCACTCCGGATTATACGGTGGTGCAGTTGCAAATCCGATCAATATTCTTTGTGAGATGATCGCTAAAATGAAAGACGATAAAAATCATATTACCATCCCCGGTTTTTATGATGATGTGGAAGTGTTAAGTGCTGAAGAGCGTGCCGAAATGGCAAAGGCTCCTTTTAGTCTGGATGCGTATAAAAAAGCCTTAGATCTTTCTGATATTCATGGTGAGGAAGGCTTTACTACGAATGAACGTAACTCTATCCGTCCAACTTTAGATGTAAATGGTATCTGGGGTGGATATACCGGTGAAGGTGCAAAAACAGTGATCGCTTCAAAAGCATATGCAAAGATCTCTATGCGTTTAGTGCCTCATCAAAACAGTGATAAGATCACCGAATTATTCAAGAACTATTTTGAAAGCATTGCTCCCAAATCTGTAAAAGTAAAAGTAACGCCACATCATGGTGGTGAACCTGTGGTTACACCAAGTACATCACCTGCTTATAAAGCAGCAAGCATGGCAATGGAAACGACTTACGGTAAAAAACCTGTTCCTGTTCGTAGTGGTGGAAGTATTCCTATTGTGGCGATGTTTAAATCTGAATTAGGTTTGGATTCTGTATTAATGGGCTTTGGTTTGGATTCCGATGCGATTCATTCACCTAATGAACATTATGGTGTATTCAACTACTTCAAAGGAATTGAAACGATCCCTTACTTCTATAAATATTTTGCTGATCTAAAAAAATAAGATCATCTGATTCCGGAAGAACGCAGGAATACTATTCTTTGCGTTCTTTCGTTTTTTATAAAAACAAAATCTATGAAAAAGCTTTTTTTAATTCCAGTTCTTATTGCCATCTTTACTTTCTCTTCTTGTGGCGACTTTCAGGATGTAACATTCGAAGGAATTGAAAATGTGAAAGTGAATAAAATTTCTCAGCAAGGCTTGGATGTGGATGTTACAGCTAAGATCAAAAATCCGAACAAAGTGGCTTTCACTATTTACAAGTCCGATCTGGATGCTACGTTTAGTAATATGAATGTGGGAAAAGCTACGCTTACAAACAATGTAAAAATAAAAGCCAATTCTACGCAGTCCTATACATTTAATATTAAGTCGGATTTTTCTAAACTGAGTTTAGGAGAGCTTCCGAATCTATTATCTATTGCTACCAGTAAAAGTATTAAAGTGGGATTAAAAGGAAATTTAAGAGTAGGAAAACTTTTCGTGAAGAAAAACTATCCTGTAGATATGACCAAAAGTGTTCCTTTGAATTTGGGCAAATAATTAAGGTACGTATTTCATCGCTACGTATTTCTCCGGTACCACGAGTTCGGCCGTGCAATAATCTATTTTTTCTTGAATAGATAAAGGGTAGTTGGATGTTTTCTTAAAACCAAATGGTGCAAAAAAATCGGGAATAATGCATACCAGAAAAAGTTCTCCTTTTGTCCTTTTGATCAACTCTTTTACCAATGCTTTTCCTATTCCTTTTCTCCGATGTGGTGTAACAACACCCAGCGAACACAGTTCAGTGCAATCGCCCCGCTCCCTCAATCGGCCAAATCCAACTAACTCATTATTCCTGTAGGCTGCTACAAATTGTTCCTGCATTAAGTCACGATCATCCAATTCAAATTCACGGATGTAATCGCAAATTTGTTGGAACTCCTTTTCGTCAGGTGTTTTTAGTAAAAGATCCATTCAGGGATAAAAATAAAAAAAGCAGTTGAAATGCTCCAACTGCTTTTTTGTAGATCAAATTTAATTAGTGGTGGTGACCATGTGGACCATGTGCATGTCCATGTGCTAATTCTTCTTCAGTAGCTTCGCGGATCTCTAATACTTCACCTTTGAAGTGTAGATCTTTCCCTGCTAAAGGATGGTTGAAGTCCATCTTCACATATTCTGCAGTGATCTCCATTACATTTCCATATAAACGGTTTCCTTCATTGTCCACCATTGGTAAAGTAACTCCCACTTTTACATTCTCTTCATCTAATTTTCCATCTTCTCCTAAAAATGCATCGATTGGGATCATTACTACGTGTTGTTCGTCACGCATTCCGTATCCATTGGCAGCTGTTATGAAGAAATCGAATGTATCGCCTACTTTTTTACCACTTAAATTGCTTTCGAAATCAGGTAATAATCCACCTGCACCAAAAAGAAATAAGAACGGATTTTCTTTGCTTGTTTGTTCAACATGCTCTTCGGTTCCTTTGATTGTTAAGTGATAGTTAACAGAAACCACTTTGTTTAGATCAATTGTCATTTGTATAAATTTTATATTGTAAAATAATTTCGCGCAAAAGTAAGTTAATCAATCAATTAAACCGAATAATAATTGTCTTATTTTATGAAAATCAAAGAAAAATGATACTTTTGGTAAAACCTATTCATTATTAACGCAGAAGAATACTCTCCACATGAATTATCCGAATTTGATCAATAGTAAATTGCCGAATGTTGGCACCACCATTTTTACAGTTATGAGTAAGTTGGCTGCCGATCATCAAGCGATCAATCTTTCGCAAGGCTTCCCTGATTTTTCCTGTAATCCCGACCTGGTAGATCTGGTTGCTAAATACATGAAAGCGGGAAATAATCAATATGCACCAATGGCCGGCTTATTGCCTTTGCGGGAGATGTTGTCTCAAAAAACAGAAGCCTTGTATGGTGCAAAGTATGATCCTGAAACGGAGATCACCATTACAGCCGGGGCTACACAAGCTATCTATACAGCCATTACAGCTGTGATAAGAGAAGGAGATGAGGTGATCGTGTTTGAGCCTGCTTACGATTGTTACCAACCTGCTATTGAACTGAATGGTGGCAAGACCGTTTATTTACAGTTGAAGGCTCCGAATTATTCTATTGATTGGGAAGAGGTGAAAAAAGTGATGAATCATCGCACAAAAATGATCATTGTAAATACACCGCATAATCCAACAGGAAGTATCATGACGGCAGCAGATATGACCATGTTGCAAAAGTTGACAAAGGATACAGATATCGTGATCATTAGTGATGAGGTGTATGAACATATTATTTTTGATGGACATCAACATCAAAGTGCTGCGCGCTATCCTCATTTAGCGGAAAGAAGTTTTATCATCTCTTCTTTCGGAAAAACATATCATACTACCGGATGGAAAATTGGTTATTGTGTGGCACCTCAAAATTTAATGAATGAATTTAGAAAGGTGCATCAGTTTTTGGTGTTCTCCACAAACACTCCTGTTCAGTGTGCTTTAGCTGAATTTTTAAAACAAAAAGAACAGTATCTTGATCTGGGAAAATTCTATCAGAAGAAACGTGATCTTTTTATTTCCCTGATCAAAAATTCACGATTTGAATTAACACCTGCTGCCGGAACGTATTTTCAATTGCTCAATTTTAAGAACATGAGCAATGAAAAAGATACTGATTTTGCCATTCGCTTAACAAAAGAATTCAAGATCGCTTCTATTCCTATTTCAGTATTTTATCATGAAGGAGTAGATGAACACGTATTGCGTTTTTGTTTTGCTAAAAAAGAAGAAACACTAGAAGCGGCAGCAGCCATTATCAATAAAATATAATGATGAACGATCTAAAAATAACCATTATCCAATCGGCTTTATATTGGGAAAATATTGATTGGAATCTAGAACAGTTTGCAAAGAAAATAGATTCTATAAAGGAGCAAACGGATCTGATCATTTTGCCTGAAATGTTTACCACAGGTTTTACCATGCAACCAGAATTATTAGCGGAAGGGATGGATGGAAAAGCATTGGCTTGGATGAGAGAACAAGCTCAGAAAAAACAATGTGTTATTACCGGAAGTTTTGTGTGTGAAGAAAATGGGAATTATTATAATCGTTTAGTGTGGATGAGAGCCGATGGCTCATACGCAACGTATGACAAAAGGCATTTGTTTACCATGGCGAATGAAGATAAGCATTACACAGCAGGATCTAAAAAGATCATTGAAGAGATAAAAGGTTGGAAAATTTGTCCCTTGATCTGTTATGACCTTCGCTTCCCGGTATGGGCAAGAAATAAAAATGATAATCGATACGACTTGCTGATCTATGTTGCGAATTGGCCGGAAAGAAGAAATTATCCATGGAAAACATTGTTATTGGCCCGTTCTATAGAAAATCAATGCTATGTTGCCGGAGTGAATAGAGTGGGGAACGATGGAAATGAAATTTATCATTCAGGCGATTCTGCCCTGATCAACTTTAAAGGAGAGATCCTTTCAAAAATACCTGCACATGATGAGTGCATCGAAACAATATCTATATCATACGCTGAATTGGAAGAATTCAGAAAACAGTTTCCCGTATTAAATGATGCGGATGAGTTTCACCTCTCCTCTTGATCTCCTCTCCGGAGGAGAGGAGGAGTTGCCTCAATAAAATGCGATTGGAATTTGTTCCCTCTCCTTAGGAGAGGGTTAGGGAGAGGTCTTCCATTCTAATTCCAGATCCCAGTTTGATCGTACGTTGATCAATTCGCTGTTGTAGATCACCTTCTCTGCTTGGGTATGCTGTAAGTAATTTCCGCCATCCCATTTTCCATTGTTGTTTTCATCCACAATGATCTTGAGTTTGTATTTCTTAGGGTGCAGGAACTCATATAAAAGCTCTTCTGATTTTTTAATGTTTTGTTCGCGTTGAATGAGTCCTTGTTCATCAATCAGCTGAATAATATAATTGCTCTTAGTTTCAGGGATGTTCAGTTTTAGTTTTAAACTGCCATAATATTTTGATTCACGGGTTTTAAAGTCAATTTTGATCGTGTCATTCATTAAGTTGAAAATATCAGTGAATGTTCCGGGAGGAATAAATAAACTGTAGTTGGTATTTTCTTTTATGATATTGTTTTTCCCGGATTCACTTTTTAAAAGCAATTGTATGATCGCTCGTTCAGATTGAGCACTAATTAGATCAAATTGCTTGTTCGCAATAACGGTGGTATCTTCCTTGAAAATGATTTTATCCGAGCCTGCTATGTTTTTGACAGGATTCGACAGAACTAGAACCAGGTTTTTATTTAGATCAAAACTTTGATTGCCATCGGGGCTATTTTCAACAGATAATTTTAAAGGATTTCGTTTTGCTTTTAAGACTTCTTCTTTATTAATGAACTTGAATTCAAGTGTGTCGATGATCTTATTGCCATTGCTTATTTGCAGAACAATAGAATCTTTTTGATAATTGGTGATCCAATAACTTAATGAATCTTTGTTTTTTGAAAATTCAAAATACTCTTGAACTCCTTTCAGGTCGTTGCTTAAATTGTTGATGCGAATACTATCAGAACCTTGACTAAAAACAAAGTCAAATCTTCCATACGATGGGTGTGTCGCTTTTTTTAAGAAAACTTTTTTCGATGGTTCCTGAAAAAGTTCAAGTTCAATTTCTTTTTTACCGGAAGCATCAACCAATGAATCATAAAAAGCAATGCTTTCACTTTCTCCATCATATTTGTAGTTGGCATTAGCATCTTTTATGGCAACCATTTTATATTTTCCACTTTTAACATTATTGATCTCGAATGTTCCATCAGTTTTTGTTTTCCCAAAATAATCAGGTTGTAATTTAAAAACAACGCTGTCGCTTAAATCGGAATATAACATAACAAGGATCCCTTTTTCGGTTCTGTGATCAAAAGCTGTTTGTACTTTCCCTTTAACTTTTAATGAATCGATGAATGTTCCCGTAGAGAAGATGTATTTGAAGTTTTCTATTGGATTTCCTTCATTAACGTCTGTCACAGCATTTCCGAAGCTGATGCAATAGGTGGTGTTGGGTTTAAGAACTTCATTTTTATCGAACTCAATGTTCAATGTTTTGTTTTTTACATCTATGTCTGGCGTTTTGTTCAATGGAGGAGAAATGATCAATTGATTGTTCAGATCCTTCAATTGAATGTATTCATCAAAATTGATCTCGATGAGTTTGGAATTGAATCCAAGCTGAGCACTATCCGGATTGTATTTTAAAACTTTGGGAGCTGTTGTGTCTTTTGCACCACCACCGGGAGCAACGATCTGCGCACAAGATGCTAATAGCAGTAATGCTAAAGCAAAGAAAAATGGATTTATATTGACCTTAAAGTTGTTCAATGATGCGTACGATTTGTTCTAAATAATGTTTGTCGGTTTCATCATAAGTTGCCAAATGTTCGCTGTCAACATCCAACACCAATGTAACATTTCCCTTTTTATCAAATGCCGGCACTACGATCTCTGATTTTGATAAACTGCTGCAGGCAATATGTCCGGGAAATAGTTCTACATCTTCCACAATGATCGTTTTCTTTTCTTTCCAGCTGGTTCCGCAAACTCCTTTGCCAAAAGCAATACGGGTACAGGCGATCGGTCCTTGAAATGGCCCCAATACTAATTCTTTTTTTATTTCTCCCTCTCCTTTGGAGAGGGCTGGGGAGAGGTCTTTTACAAAATAAACGCCCACCCAAAACCAGTTCATGCCGAATTTTAAAGCCGACATAATATTGGAAATGTTCGCAATGTAATCGGATTCGCCCTCCACTAATGCTTTTATTTGAGGAAGTAACGATTCATACTTTTCCTGCTTGCTGGTTCCGGTAATTATGAGTGATTCTGCCATGGTGCAAAGGTAACAAAAAATAGAGTGTGGAATAGCGCTTAATTATTAGCAAAAGCAATGGTTGCAATGCTCACTTTTACATCCGGAATTTTTAATAAGGTTAGGGCGCATGCTTCTAATGTAGAGCCTGTTGTAACAACATCATCCACTAAGAGAATGTGTTTATTTTTCAGTTTCTCCGGTTCGGCTACATGAAAGATCGATTCTACATTTTGCCAACGACTAAATCTTGATTTTTTGGTTTGTGTTTCCGATTCATTAGCTCTTATTAGTGTTGTAGTGTCGGTGCTCACATGCAGACTTTTTGATAAACCTTCAGCAAAATATTCGCTCTGATTGTAGCCTCTTTTTTTCTTTTTCTTTTCGTGTAATGGAACAGGAATGATCGTGTCGATCAATTCATATTTCCCCGATTGCTTCAGCTCTTGTCCGTATAATTTCCCAACGGTCAACCCAATTTCTTTTTTGCCATTGTATTTGAGTTGATGGATCAGATGTTGAACTTTCCCTCCTTTACCAAAAGCATAATAGGCTGCAGCAGAAACAATATCCGCTCTTCCCCAGAAGAGTTTTTCTACCGGATTTCCGTTTTGAAGATGAAAATTTGTTTTAGGGAGATGATATCTGCAAAATGTACACAAACACTCTTCATGTTTAAAAAGACTATTGCCGCAGGAAGCACAGTTTTTAGGGTAAATGAGCGAAATGAAGTCGTTTAACATTCTTTTTGTTACGTTAAATCATAAAATGTATAACTTTGCGTTACGAAAATAAACATTCATTTATACTATGGAAAACAATCAAGAAGAAAAAAAATCCAATAATAAGTTATTGTTGATTTTATTATTTCTTTTAATAGGTGGAAATTTAACATTTGCCTGGCTTTGGTGGCAGGAAAAAAACAGAGCGAATACTGTTATTGTGGAGAAAGAGCAAGTGATCGTGGAGCGTGATAACGTAAAGTCGGATCTGTTGGAACTTCAGCAGGAATACGCAACTCTTCAAACGAACGATGTTAATCTACAAAAAGAACTGGAAGAAAAACGTGCTCAAATTGCAGAGTTGATCGAACAAGCTGAGAAACATAAGAATGATTCTTATATCATTTCTAAATTGCGCAAGGAGACTGAAACGCTTCGCAGCATTATGAAACATTATATTGTGGAGATCGATTCTTTGAATACTTTGAACAAAACAATTTTGGCAGAGAAAGCAAAAGTATCGGAAGATCTTACTGCTGAAAAAGATAAAACAGCTCAATTATCAAAGGATAAAGAAAAATTGCAAAGCACTGTTAACTTAGGTTCTATCTTAAAAGCGGAAAATCCAACTGTAAAGGGTGTTAAATTTAAATCGGGCGGAACAAAAGAAGTTGAAACAACAAAAGCATCACGTGTAGAAAAGATCAAAGTTTCTTTTGTTGTGGGCGAGAATAAGATCGCTAAACAAGGAGTTAAACCGGTTTATGTTCGTATTGTATCGCCTGATGGAAAAGAGATCTGCAAATCTCCTGATGATATGAATATGGTGAAATTCAATGGTTCTAAGGGCTTTTTTGCCGGTAAACAGGACATCAACTATAAAAATGAAGAAGTAGCTGTGGATGTATTCTGTGGAAATCCTAACCCATTTGTACCGGGGAAATATCTTATCGAGATCATTGCTGATGATGTGGTGATCGGAGAATCGTCTATCACCTTAAAATAAGGTTTATAATATTAGTGAGAAAAGCATTCCGAAATCGGGATGCTTTTCTTATTTTTGTTACATCAATAGCATCCCATGAATCCTAATATTAATCCCGATAGCGAAAATTTAAGTTCCGCAGAGAAAGAGTTTGAAAAAGCTTTGCGTCCTGCCGACTTCTCCGACTTTACCGGTCAGAATGAAGTGGTGGAGAACTTAAAAATATTTGTGAAGGCTGCAAAGCAGCGTGGAGAAGCTCTGGATCATATTTTATTACACGGTCCTCCGGGTTTAGGAAAAACAACCTTGGCAAATATTGTAGCGTCCGAATTGGGAGTAAATATTAAAATTACATCCGGACCTGTTTTGGACAAACCGGGCGATCTAGCGGGTTTATTGACAAATCTTGAAGAATATGATGTTTTGTTCATTGATGAGATCCATCGTTTGAGTCCTATTGTGGAAGAGTATTTATATTCTGCCATGGAGGATTACAAGATCGACATCATGATCGATAGCGGTCCCAATGCCCGCAGCGTTCAGATCAAATTAAATCCGTTTACATTAGTTGGTGCTACCACACGAAGCGGTTTGCTCACAGCACCTTTACGTGCCCGTTTTGGTATCAACTCACGTTTGAATTATTATGATGCTAAATTATTGCAGCAGATCATTACCCGTGCAGCAAGCATATTAAATGTTCCCATATCGGATGATGCAGCACATGAAATAGCCCGTAGAAGTCGTGGTACCCCGCGTATAGCAAATGCGTTGTTGAGACGTATTCGCGATTTTGCTCAGATCAAAGGTGATGGAACCATTGATATGGAGATAGCTCACTTTGGTCTTTCAGCATTGAATGTCGACAAGAATGGCTTGGATGAAATGGATATCCGTATCCTTTCTACTCTTATCGATAAATTTAAAGGAGGTCCTGTTGGTATCACCACCATTTCTACTGCAGTTGGTGAAGAGGCCGGTACTATCGAAGAGGTATATGAACCTTTTTTGATACAGGAAGGTTATTTGGTGCGTACACCACGCGGACGTGAGGCGACCGATCTTGCCTATAAACATTTAGGAAAAATTCCCCGCACTTTCAAAGGCAGTTTGTTTGATAATGACAAATTCTAATTATACTCAACTGATCAAATCGGAAGCATCTCGTTTAGGATTTGATTATTGCGGTATTTCTAAAGCCGATTTTTTAGAGGAAGAAGCACCCCGTTTAGAGAACTGGTTGAATAATAATATGCATGGACAAATGAGTTACATGCAAAATTATTTTGATAAACGCCTTGACCCACGATTGTTAGTGCCCGGTGCTAAATCGGTGGTTTCATTGTTACTTAATTACTTCCCATCAGAAAAACAAACAGATGCCGCATCTCTAAAGATCAGTAAATATGCCTATGGCACCGATTATCATTTTGTGATCAAAGAGAAGTTAAATCAATTGCTGGAATTTATAAATGAAGAAATAGGAGAGGTAGACGGACGTGTATTTGTTGATTCTGCTCCGGTTATGGATAAAGCATGGGCTAAAAAAAGTGGATTGGGCTGGATCGGAAAAAATTCAAACTTGATCACCAAAAAGAATGGCTCCTTTTTCTTTATTGCCGAATTGATCATAGATCTTGAATTACAATACGATGGACCTATCAAGGATTATTGTGGTACTTGTACCAAATGTATAGATGCATGCCCAACAGAGGCGATTGTTTCACCTTATGTGGTAGATGGAAGTAAATGCATTAGTTATTTTACAATTGAATTAAAAGATGCACTTCCAAATGAGATGAAAGGAAAGTTTGATAACTGGATGTTTGGTTGTGATGTTTGCCAGGATGTTTGTCCCTGGAATCGTTTTTCAAGTCCGCATCGTGAAGATCAATTTGAAGCCAACAAAGAATTGCTCTCCATGTCAAAAAATGATTGGATAGAACTGACTGAAGAAACCTTCAGAAGAGTGTTTAAAAATTCGGCTGTAAAAAGGACTAAATACGCTGGACTGAAGCGTAATATTGAATTTATTAAGACTTAGTGACATTACGATATACTTCAACGATCACGTCTTTGTACATGTGTCCGAATGTGGTAAGTGCCCACACTTTTAATAATGTTTTTTCGTCCGGCTTAAGCCATTTCATGGCTTTCGTTAGTTCCTTGCGAAAAAGAGCTTTGTCAAAGCTTACTTTTTCTAATATATTCTTACTTAATTCAAACATATAGGGATGTTGTATTAAGGGTTAATGATCAGTTTGTTTAAGAACGCTCTATCTTGAACGTAATTTCTGGTACAAAGTTACTTTCAGAAAATGCTTTTTAGTCACATTTTACTGTTAAAAAACTTTAAAATGTTTATAACTACTTTTTCTCGCCCCAACGATAGGTATTTTGCTCCAATCCGATGAGGTCAATTACTCTATCAACAACTGTTGTAGCCAATTGTTCAATTGTTTTTGGATTGCTGTAAAAGGATGGACTGGCAGGACAAATAATGCCTCCTGCTTCTGTTACGGTTTTCATATTGTTGATATGGATCAAGCTTAATGGGGTATCACGCGTTACCAGTATCAATTTTCTTCTTTCTTTTAAGATCACATCAGCGGCACGTGTTGTGAGGTCATTGCTGATCCCTGTTGCAATACGTGCCAGTGTGCCCATAGAACAAGGACAAACGATCATGGTATCGTATTTGGCTGATCCGGAAGCAAAAGGGGCAAAAAAATCACTTTTTTGATAAATGGTATAAGGTAATTTTTCAAAATCAGAATTGTTCAGTTCGCATTTCCACACATCTTTCGCATTGTCGCTCATAACAATTCCAACAGTTTCAATTTGATCGCTGAGTGCTTGAAATTTATCTAATAGTAATTTAGCGTAAATAGATCCGCTGGCACCGGTGATCGCGAGTACGATCTTATGTTTATTCTGTTTTTGCACGATTGAATTGATAGGTTAATGTGAATGATAGCTGGTTGTTCTTTTGTCCGGGGTTGAACCAGAAACTCGCTCCTGTGTTATATGCTCTAATGGTGTTGAGCGAGTATGAAAAGCGCCAGCTGATTCCCAAATTATTAAATATGTTATAGTTGAGTCCAACATTTCCATTCACTTCTAATGGGTTAAAAGGATTATTGCCGAATATTTCTCCATAAAAATTATACTCTTTTGATTTAAATAAATACGCAAATCCCGGTCCCAGGTCAAATGTAAATTTCTTTTGGTGATATTGAAATAACAAAGGAACTTCAATATAGTTTAACTGCATTAAATAATAACTAAAATCTCCTTCATCCGGATTTCCATTATGTCTTGATCCTTTTTGAACATAGAATACTTCAAATTGTCCACTCCATTTTTCACTAAGTTTGGCCGTTAATGATGCTCCAGCTATAGGGCCAGCTTTGTGATATCCCTGATAGGTATCACCATCCACTTGGGTAGCGGTCATGCCTAATTTTACACCTGGAATAAAACGTTTTTGAGCCTTCAGTTGTGAGACAAAAAAGAGAAGGAAAATTAAAACGTAAATATGATAGTTTGATTTCATTTTTACAAAGATAGGTATAAAAGCAAAAAAGCACATCCGAATTATCAGATGTGCTTTCAATTTTAAAGAAAAGGTTTTAAGGCATTACTTTCGCTTCTTCTGCCTGTAATACTTCGTAGGTTGCCGCATCATAGATATATGCTACAATGTGCATGTGTTCAGTATGTGTAGGAATGCCTTTAAAATCGGCAGGAATATTATATGCATATTTTTTGATCACGCTTTCTCCGTTTGTAACTGCACCATTCGCAACGTCATCACCCCAGGCAGAGTTAACAGCGTCTCTTAGAACGTGTCGGTGTACATAATTTTGCACAATATCAGCAGGAGGGGATAATCTGTAATCCACCTGCCAAGCTGTTATGCTATCCTGGGTTAATAATACAACCAATTTATAGTTGCCATTCATGTTCGTAAGGAATTCTGTTTTTATAGAAGTACAAACGGTATTGGTAGATGCATTGAAATCATTCACAATGTGAATATCTGCAACCGGTGGATCGTTGATGAATGTGCTCACAAAGTTTGTCCATCCATGTGAAGGATAATTTACAAAGTGCGTGTAATTAGTCGCATCAAAGTTTTTGCGGTTGATCATTCCTTGTGGAAGTCCCAGCAAGCCTGCTTGAAATGTGGCATTATAATCATCACCAACAGTTGTTCTGAAATCAGCCGGGAAAGATCCAGCAGGAGCTCCGGCAGGCAGTGCATGCGGTGGACAAGGTTCAGCAAAATAACCAACATGAATCGCAAGTGGAATGATCTGTCCTGAATAAACTGAATCACAATATTTTAATTCAGCAGCAGCTTTTGGACAGTTACCACAAGTATGTCCGGTAAAGTCTTCAACTAATACCTTTCGAATATGTGTTGTTACATTTGGAAAAACAGCAGTATCGCATGTGCTTGTGTCACCGGCATTGGGATTAACTGGTGGATATGGATTTTCTACTCTGTCACACGATATGATCGTGATCGTTAATAGCAGAAGAAATGAACTAATTATATGTTTCATGTTCTATGTTTTTAGAAGCTGGTAGTAATAGATAAAGATAAACCATTTGATGCAGGAACCTGACGGCAAACGCCACCTACACAAAATACACCATCGCGTTGGCGACCATATCCCAATGTGATACGAGTTGCATTTTTGATGTATCCCATATTAACACTGTAATAGTGTAATTGTTTTTTGGTGTCATCGTTTCCGTAGTTCCATTGATCCTGAATAGCAACAAACCATTGTGAGCTGATGGTGTATTCAATGATCCCGGATGCCCAATTTCCTATTTGTTGTCCAATCACCTGATCGGTATATAAATGTTGTAACTCCACACGTAAGCTGCTTTCTGACTTTAAACGCATGGTTGCATCCAATATTACTGTATGCGCATAAACAAAATCATCACCCGAAATACCGTTATTAATAACATTGTAGTTGTATTCCTGGTAGTCGTAGATTAAAGTAGCTTTGAATTTCTTTGAGAATTTTTTGCTGATCTCTACATAAAGATCTCTGAAAAATTTCTCATGCCCCATTCCATATGAATTAACACGATAGCCTTGTAAAGTACTATCCACATTAAAATTATCTGCTAAAGAATCTGTGGTATTAAAGTGTGTTGTATCCAATGCATTTGCTCCAGAAAAATTAATAGAAATGTCAACACCATATTTGCCGCCTAATAAACTTTCTTTTTTGAACTTGTAATCCACTTGTGATGTAAATTCGATCTCCCCATTTGGTTGTGAGGCATATGGCCTGATCGTTAGTAGCGCATACGTTTGTTGTTTACATAATGGTGGAATAAAATTAATGAAAAGGTCGTTTAGTTTTGCACCTCTGTCTGAGCGGAAATTCATATTCTCAATTCTGTTCAGGCCCACGTTTACTGCAAATCCTTTTTGAGCATAACTTGCATTTAAAATGATAGCTTCTCCAGGTTTGTAAACAGGTTTGTCATTAATTTGATAAGAGTCAAGCGGATCGTTGATCTTATAAGCGTATTCACCACCAAAATTGAAGTTGCCAAAATTGACACGTATTCTACCGGCAGAGTTCCCCACGTTTTCAGGTAGAACAAGATTAGGGTCTTCATCTTTTTGGAATTTGCTGACAAAGCTACCACCTACAATTACATGGACCTTTGCTTCATTTAGTTTTTTTATGGCTTGATTGATGTCTAATTCACCATCAAATCCTCTTACCAACCCCACACCTCCGGGTGTAAAGTACAGTCTTTGTTTTCCGATCAAGGCTTTTAAATACAGACCTTTAATCGGTTCGTATTTTACTCTGAATCCATCCAGCATATTATCATATCCCAGATTTCTTTCTTCGTATGTTCGCAAAGTAATGCCACAACCGAATTGCTCATAGAAGTTCCCTATCGTAACATCCAAAGCATCGTTTTTATATTGTGCAAAACGGTAGGTTAATCCATTGCCATTATAGCGGCTATCGAATCCCTGTAGTTTTGCTAAATAGCTTTCATATCGAATTCCTGCAGTGAAATTGCCTTTTGTATAGATCACATTGGCAAATCCATTGAATCCCATCTTTTCGGGTACTGCAAGCGCTCCAATCAGTGAATCTTCTTGGTAATATTGTGCATCCATTTGTACATTTCCATGTACTTCGCCAAATTTAGATAGATCCAGCTGTTGAGCATTTGTTTTGTTAAGTAGCAGAAATGCTGCAATACAAAATGCTCTTGATAAATATTTAATTGTGTTCACAAATTTTTTCTCAATAATGATTAATCAACTTTTTCTCCTTTTGCCACTTTTTTAACAACTTCAAACAGGTGTTCTTCATCGCCTTCTGCATAAGCATTGTGTTGCCAAACTATTTCTCCTTTGCCATTTACAACAAATGTGTGCGGGACATTATTAACGTTCATAGCACGTTTAAAATCTTGATTCTCGTCAATATAAACATCATATTCCCATCCTTTACTTTTTACATCAGTAGCTACCTTTGATGAGCTTCTTGCATCGTCAATTGAAATGGCTATCAATTTAACACCGGTTTCTTTTTGCCATTCACCGTACTCTTCAGCTATCGCATCTAATTCTTTTTTGCATGGTTTGCACCAAGTTGCCCAAAAGCTAATAATGATAGGTTTGCCATCATTACTAATTTTAGAAGTATTAAAAACTTTTCCATCTACTGTTTTTACATCAACGGAGGGGATAGGTCTTCCGGAATTTTGAATGAAGCTAACAGAAAGCAACAATAACGCTATTGATGCGAATGAGATTAGGATCTTTTTTTTCATAGAATAAAATATTTAATAAAAACAAATCAGCAGTAGGGTATGTCAAATAACAAGCCAAACTGCTGATCTGTAATATTGAAACTACTATTTGTTTACAGAAACACGTTTTGTGATTCGTCCTTTTTCAGTAGTAAGTGTAATGAAATACATACCGGCAGGTAGTTCTTCTGCATTTAATGCAATTTTATGCTCTCCTGTTGATAATGTTCCTTTGTTAACAGAGAATACATTTTGACCTACAACATTGTAAACATCCACCTTTACGTTTTGATTTTCAGTTAAATTAACCTCAATAGTAGTGTTAGATGTAAATGGATTTGGATACACGTCCATTTATGCAACGTTGTTGATCTCTTCTACACCAACCATTGTTGTATTGATGTTGATGTTATCAACAAATAAGTTGTTACCGTAGTTACTTGTACCTCTAAAACGGAATAATACGTTAGAGTTGTTTAAGTAAGAAGTAATACTTACAGTATCTTTTCTCCATTGAGATGCTGATGGGGTAAAATTTGAAGTTGTAGCAGGTGCTGTTTTTAAAGTAGAACCTTGTTTGTTATACAACTGTGTCCAAGTGCTTCCACAGTTTGTAGATACATGCACCTGTAATCTGTCATTTTCTGTTTGGTATTGAGCATAAGCAACATCAAAATACAAATAACCTGCATTGTTTGCTGTTGTTAGATCCATAGCAGGTAAATAGAAGTCATCAATTTGTCCTGAAGGGCTATTAAAGAAATTAATTCTTAATGCTTGTCCAGATGAAGAGAATCCTCCTGCATTTGTAACTCTCTCCCATGCATACGCATTGTCCGGATTGTCTAATGCCCAACCATTGTAAGGCCATCCAGTTGCTGAGAATCCTTCAGCTAAAGGAGCGGTACCTGGAGTTCCGAAAATAGAGAATTTTTTAGATTTTCTGCTGTTGTTTAAGAACCAATCATCATCGCCATTTGGCTCGCTTGTCCATGATACGATCGTATGAGTTCCAACAGTTGTAGTTGCTGCAGGGAAGGTGAAGGTTGCAGTAGCATTTGTTGCTAAGCTTCCACTCCATGGCATTGTTACCACAGCTCCTCCGTCAATTTGATAATTAACATTGCAAGAAGTTAAGGTATTAGCAGAGAAGTTTTTAATCGTTACAACTGGTGTAATGCTTAAATTACATTGTACGGCAGCTGGTGCTGTAATTAATTACAGTAACACCTGCATCTTCAGTAGATGTAGGAAGTGTGATAGGGTTGCTGATAGCAGCTTGCTTCACATTCTTAGTGGTATTGTCTTGAATAAATGCAACAACTCCTAATTCATTTAGATTATAGATATAACCCGGAACAGGAAGTCCGTACTCAGATGGAATAGGAACCGCAAAGTTTAATGTTTGCGTTTGTCCAACGGTCCATGATGTTGCAAGTGTTGTTCCATTTGCATCAGGTAACATTTTTCTCATAACGCTGTAGAAATCTTTCTCTCCATTTGATCCAGGAGCAGTAGCGAAGTTGATCTCTCTTTCAACTAATGCAACGTGTGCTTTTAATGGACCGGATACTGCTTGCGAGCAAGTGATCACCATTGTTACAAATACTGAATCGTAGTCTGCAGATAAAGTATGAGATAAGTTAATTGTAAATGGAGATGCTACCGCATACTCATTATTGATCACAGTTTGTGTTAATTGTCCAGGTGAACCACCGGAGATAACAGTTCCGTCAAATTCGATATCAGGAACTCCGTTTACTCCATAATAAGATACACGAGTAGCTACATCTGTAGGGTTTTGTGCATTCATAGGGTCAACACCCGGCCAGCTTGTTTGATACTTGATAGATACTGCTTTTACGGTATTAGGAGCCGCATTGGCCGATAATAAAGTGTTTAACGCAGGATTTGCAGCAGCACATGGTCCGCAAGAAGCCTGAGTAAACTCTTCTAGCAACGGCATGCGTTGTGATTGAGCAAAACTTGCACCGGTGATGCTAAGCATTGCAGCTAAAAAAGTAATTTTTTTCATTGGGTTGGGTTTTAATTAATTTAATTTAGAGATTATTTTCTGATTTTTAAAACACAATGGAATATTTAATTTTTCCATTAGCGTTATTCAAATGTATCTTACCTGTAAATTTAATTCAAATTTAATTAAATCAATAATTAGTATTCGGAATGAGTGTTTTTTTGCCATTACTAATAAAATAAGTATATTTGAGGCGTTTTTCTTTTAGAACTCGATAAACTTTTATTTCAATGAAAACAACTGACCATCTGTTTAAATTGGTTAAATCTCTTAGTAAATCCGAGAAGGGTATTTTAAGAAATTTGCCAATTTTCATGTGAGAAACGAGCAGAACAATTATACTAAAATTTTCGATGCGATCGATCTTCAGGAGGAGTACAACGAGAAAAAGTTGTTACATAAATTCAGGAATGAAAAGTTTGTTAGGCAATTCGCAGTAGCAAAGAATTATTTGTACGAAATGGTCTTGGAGAGTTTGGAAGCATATCATAAAAATTCTACTACTGAAATCCGAAGCATGTTAAATCGCATCGAAATTTTGGTGGACAAAGGATTGCATTCACAAGCAAAGAAATTGTTGCGAAAGGCAAAAGATATGGCTATTGAATACGAGAAATTAACCTATATTCCTGAGATCAATCTGATGGAGCAGAGTATATACAGGATGCAATATAGTGTAGGTATCTTGAAAGACAACTCCGGTACGCTGATCGAGGAGATAGAGCAGTGTGCCATGAAGATCAAAAATTTGGCAGAATATGAGAGTTTGAAAAACAGATTGTATGTGCAGCGAATAGAAATGGGGGTGTTGAGAAATGAAAAAGAGTTTAAGTCATATGACTGGTTTTTAAAGTCACCATTGGTTAAGAATGAAAAACAAGCCTTGTCCATTAATGCAAGAATATTGTTTTATGAATTGTATGCAAGTTATTATAACTATATAGATGATTCGGAAAAATGTTATGAGTATTCATTAAAATTGATCAAGTTAATTGAAGCGTATCCAAAGGTGATTGAAACGAATGTCAATTTCCCAACTCAATTTTTATACCGACACAGTATTCAGTGTTATAATACCGGAAGGTACCATGAATCACTCGAATATATCTCCAGAATGGAGTTGTTGAAACCGAAGAGTGAAGCCCAAAAATTGAATATTTTACTTAAAGCTTATAATACAAAATTGAATGTGTATTTTAGGATGGGCAATCTAAAGAAGTGTCTCCAGTTGATTCCAGAAATAGAGAAATTGCTTGATAAGCATAGAGATTCCGATAAACTACTTACAGAGATCATTTATTGGCAAATAACATCATTGCTGATGATCTCAGAAGAATATAAGCAAGCATTAAAATGGTTAGTGAAAGCAAATATTGCTCAAGATTCTAATATTCGTCAGGATCTTGAGTGTATAGGACGAATCATGGAAATTGTGTTGCATTATGAGTTAGGAAAATTTGATATCATGGAATATCGCATTAAATCTACTTATAGATTTTTAGCGACAAAGCAAAAGCTTTATCAATTAGAAAAGATCATTCTTACTTCCATCAGAAAATTGATTAACGTAAACTCAAAAGAAGAGTCAGTTCAATTTTTTAAACAATTAAAAAAATCCTTGGACCCTGTTGTAATGGATCCATTGGAGCAAAAGTTTTTAATGTATTTTGATATTATGAGTTGGTTAGAGAGCAAGATCACCAAACAATCGTTTCAAAGTGTTGTTATAAAGAATTTACCTAAAGTGAAAGTGCAACCGCTGAAATAAGCACATATAATTAAAACGATTGCTAAATACTAATTATGGAATATTTTTAATTTAACTCAAATTCGCTCTGTGAAAGTATTCTACTCTTATGGCTTTATTATTTTATATGCTTTGATCGGGTTCTCGCTCAAAGCTCAAAATTTGTATTTCGAAACAGCATTTGGGACATCCATGCAGGACATAGCACGTTCTATCGTCCAACTAAATTCAGGGAGCCTTTTTTTGACGGGAAGTTCAGCCTCAGGAAATTTAGGGAATACAGACATCTCTCTTATAAAGTTAGATCGTTATGGCAACGAAGAATGGACCTCTTATTTTGGCGATGCAAACGCTAACAATGGTTATAGTTTGGCAAAATGTTCGGATGGAAATTTGATCCTTCTTGGCGATGCATTGGTTTCTCCCGGAGATAGTGATATTCTGATCTATAAGGTAGATACGCTTGGTGGAATTATATGGCAATATGAATATGCTACCAGTTTGAATGAGTCAGTAAAATGCATTGAACAAACATCAGATGGCGGCTTTATTACAGCCGGTTTCCAAACAGACTCCTCCGGTTTGAACAATGCTTTTGTGCTTAAAATAGATGGTTCCGGAAATTATCAGTGGTCAAGATCTATCGGAGGAAGTGATAATGATTATGCATCGATGATCAAGCAAATGCCCGGAGGCAATTATATCCTTACTTCAGACACACGCAGTCACGGTGCCGGTGGTTATGATGTGGAGTTAACCAAGTTAGATTCCTCCGGAAACATAATTTGGCAGAATGCTTATGGCGATTCACTCAATAATGGTTGTCAGGGAATTTACCTTTCTAATGATGGATATTTCATTTCTTACGGAGAAACAGAAATAGCACCCGGATCATACTTTGATATGTTTCTTGAAAAAATTGACACCAATGGAGTAAGTGTTTGGAAAAAATATTATGGAGATAGTAATCGTGCCGATGCTTGTTTTTCTATAATTCAAAACAACTCAGGTGATTATTTTTTGACGGGTTATTCCAATACATTTAATGGAGGACAGGCAATGGATCTGGCTTTAATAAAAACGGATGTCAATGGGAATCTGATCTGGGGAAGAGGATTTGGTGCGCAAGGAGTAGATATTGGATATGCGATCATTCCTTCTTTGGACAATGGTTATTATATAGCAGGGAAGTATTTTGATATGGAGTTTTCGGACGACCAATATTACTTGATCCATGTAGAGGGGGTTTATGGTGGGACCTCGAACCTGAATGAATTAAAGGATGATGATCATTGGACATTATGGCCTAATCCTTCGGATGGTAACTTTTCGGTACAAATTGACGTACAAAGACCGGATCTGCAGATCAATATTTACTCTATTGAAGGCAAATTATTGTTAAGTAAACAATGTGCGGAAGGTTTACTTGAGTTTAATCTCAAAGGGCTTTTAAATAAAGGGTTTTATGTCGTTGAGTTGGTTTCTGAGTCGGGAGTTGGGCGTAAAAAGATAGTGATCGATTGATAAGAATAGTCGTAAGGATACTTGCTAAAAACAAGAAATAGAGTTAAAATTGTATAGTTAATTACCTTAAATAAGAAAATATGAGAAAAATTTTACTTTCCTTTTCAATAGTAGCTTTAGGTTTAGTAACCGCAAAAGCACAGTCTTTAATGCTTCACGATAGTGGTGGCAACAATATTGGTGGAACAACAGTAAATGTGAATACTGCCGATGTGAATAACCAAGTAGCTTATCATGCCGAAGTGCACAACATGGCAAGTACAGCTAAGAACGTAAAAGTAAAAAGATATCGCTTATCTGTTCAACCCTTAGCCTATGGCGATTTTTGCTGGACATCTTGTTATGATCCAAGCGTAGATCTTTCCCCTTTAGGTATATCGTTGGCTGCAGGAACAACTAATGATACTTCATTTATTGCTCACTACACACCTAATGGAGAGGTTGGAACTTCTACCTATAAGTTTACATTCTTTGATGCTAGCAATCCTAACGATTCAGTTTCATTTACATTGAACTTCAACATTGCTGTTGGAATTGATGAAAATCAAGCATCAGCAGTTGTTTCAAATATGTATCCTAACCCGGCAAGTTCATTTGTTTCTATGAAATATGATGTGAATGAATATGCGAAGTCTGCAAAGATCGTTTTGTTTGACATGTTAGGAAAAGAAGTGAAACAATTGGTAATTGACGACAAGCAAGGGGTAGCAAAGATCAATGTAAGCGACCTTTCTTCAGGGGTGTATTTCTACTCTTTCTTAGTTGACGAAAAAGCTGTTGTGACCAAGAAATTGGTGATCAGTACTAAATAATATTAAGTAGATAATAATTCTTTAGCCAGCATTGGGACACCGATGCTGGCTTTTTCTTTGATCACTCTTAAGTTTTGGATCCCATTCACTTTTACATCGCTTGGGTCGATCAAATATTTTGGAATAGAAGGCTGTGTGTATTCAATTAGTCCCGCAGCAGGATAAACGACCATTGATGTTCCGATGACAGCAAAAATATCAGCTTTTTCAGCCAGGAAACAAGCCTGATCCATCATGGGAACCATTTCACCAAACCATACAATGTGCGGCCGGAGTTGAGAGCCCTTTTCGCATTTTTCACCGAGTTTTATGTCGGCTCCTTTGATAAGATAAATCAGCGAAGGGTCAATGCTACTGCGACTTTTGGTAATTTCTCCATGTAAATGAAGTACTTTTTTCGATCCTGCGCGTTCATGCAGGTCATCAATGTTTTGAGTGATGATCTGAACATCAAAATGTTTTTCCAGTTCAACTAATGCTTTATGAGCATCATTGGGCTGAGCGTCAATGATCTGCTTGCGTCTTTTGTTATAAAATTCCAATACAAGAGCTTTGTTCTTCTCCCATGCCTGTGGTGTTGCAACCTCGCTAATATTGTATTCTTCCCACAATCCGTTACTGTCACGGAAGGTTCTGATGCCACTTTCAGCACTTATTCCTGCACCTGTAAAAACAACTAACTTTTGTTTCATTAGAGGCTAATATAAAAATTAAAAATTACATCACAATTTATAAGCATTAAAATATATCCAATAGCTTGCAGTTATTGAGAATTTGTTATATTCGCAATTCAAAAAAAATAGAAATAAATGGCTAAGTTTAGAAAGCAAGATGCGTTAGATTACCATTCTCAAGGAAGACCGGGTAAAATTGAAGTAATACCAACAAAACCACATAGCTCACAGCGCGATTTGTCATTGGCATACTCACCTGGGGTTGCAGAGCCTTGTTTGGAAATTGAAAAGCATCCGGAAGATGCTTACAGATATACAGCAAAAGGGAATTTAGTAGCGGTAATATCAAACGGAACCGCTGTATTAGGTTTGGGGAATATTGGTGCTTTGGCATCAAAGCCGGTAATGGAAGGGAAGGGATTGTTGTTTAAGATCTTTGCCGATATCGATGTGTTCGATATTGAGGTGGATGCAACCGATGTGGATGCCTTTGTAAATACAGTAAAAGCTATATCTCCCACCTTTGGAGGGATCAATTTAGAGGATATAAAAGCACCGGAGTGTTTTGAGATCGAAAGAAGGCTAAAGGAAGAATTGAAAATTCCATTGATGCATGATGATCAGCATGGTACTGCGATCATATCTGCAGCAGCTTTATTAAATGCTTGTGAGATCGCAAAGAAAAAAATTGAAAAGGTAAAGATCGTTGTGAATGGAGCAGGAGCTTCTGCTATTTCATGTGCAAAGCTATACATTGCTGTTGGAGCAAAGAAGGAAAATATTACGATGTTGGATAGTAAAGGTGTTTTGAGCGTAGATAGAGATGATCTGGATGAACAAAAGAAATTTTTTGCTACTACAAATAAAAAGGCAAAAACGCTGGAAGATGCCATAAAAGATGCAGATGTGTTTGTTGGTTTATCGAAAGGAAATGTGGTAAATCAGAAAATGATCCAGTCGATGGCTAAACGCCCGATCGTTTTCGCTCTTGCTAATCCGGATCCTGAGATCCCATACAAAGATGCGATAGATGCCCGCCCGGATATCATCATGGCAACAGGTAGAAGTGACCATCCTAATCAAGTGAATAACGTATTAGGATTTCCGTTCATTTTCCGTGGTGCGCTGGATGTTAGAGCAACACAGATCAATGAAGCAATGAAGTTGGCAGCTGTATATGCGATCGCTAACTTGGCGAAAGAACCAGTTCCTGAAACGGTTAATTTGGCCTATGATTCAAAGAATATTGTTTTTGGTCCGGAGTACATTATTCCAAAACCGATCGACCCGCGTTTGATCTATACAGTGGCGCCTGCCGTTGCAAAAGCGGCAATTGAATCGGGTGTTGCTCAATACAAGATCACCAACTGGGAAGCCTACACGCAAGAGTTGATCAATCGTTTAGGGTTAGACAACAAGCTGATTAGAAATATTACCAACAAAGCAAAACAGAATCCGAAACGTGTTGTGTTTGCTGAGGCGGATCATTATAAAATTTTGAAAGCAGCTCAACAAGTTGCTGATGAAGGAATCGCGAAACCTATTTTGTTGGGTGATGTGGAGAAGATCAAAAAATTAATTGCCGATAACAATCTTGATCTAGGGGATATTCCTATCATTGATCCAAGAAGTAAATCGGAAGAGGACAGACGTTATGCTTTTGGTGATCTGTTCTTTAAAAAGCGTCAACGAAGAGGATTTACCCTTTATGAAGCCAGAAAGATCATGAAGGAAAGAAATCATTTTGGTGCCATGATGGTTGAAACAGGGGCTGCAGACGCATTGATCTCTGGTTTAACCAGAAAATATTCTGATCCGATTAAACCTGCATTGCAGATCATTGGTGTTCAAGAAGGTGTAAGTAGAGTGGCTGGTATGTACATCATGAACACGAAACAAGGACCTTACTTTTTTGCAGATACAACTATGAACGTTAACCCAACAGTTCAAGAGTTGGTTGATATTACTGTTTTAACGGCTAACAGTGTTAAGAAACTAAATATTACTCCACGGATCGCATTGCTTTCTTATTCCAACTTTGGCTCTTCTGAAGGAGAGATCCCTAATAAAGTTCGTGAGGCAGTAGAGATCTTGCACAAGAATTATCCAGGAATGATTGTAGATGGTGAAATGCAAGCCAATTTTGCTTTGAATAATGAACTGTTGAAGGAGCAGTTTCCTTTCTCTGATCTAGTAGATAAAAAAGTAAATACCCTTATTTTTCCAAATTTGGCAGCAGGGAACATTGCCTATAAGCTTATTCAGGAGATGGGTGGTGCAGAGGCGATCGGACCGGTATTGATCGGAATGAAAAAGCCGGTCCATATTCTTCAGCTGGGAAGCTCTGTTCGTGAGATCGTGAACATGGTTACTATTGCCGTTGTTGATGCTCAATCCAAAAAGTAAGCAACCAAATTTGAAAAACACGTCTTTAAATCACAAAACATGATTCACCACATTGAAGGGAGATTAGTAGAGAAAACACCCACCTATGCTGTTATTGATGCAGGAGGTGTAGGCTATATCATGCAAATATCGTTGAATACTTTTTCGAAAATTGGGGAGTCAGAAAAATGTAAATTATACACCGAGCAGTTGTATGTTCGTGATGATATGCCCCGTTTTTTTGGCTTTGCTGATGTTGCTGAACGCAACTTGTTTCGTCTTTTGGTATCTGTTTCAGGTGTTGGGGGCACAAGCGCTTTGTTGATGTTATCATCTCTATCAGCAGCTGAAATACAAACGGCTATTGCTACAGGGAATGTGGCCCTGATCAAGAGTGTAAAAGGGATCGGTGAAAAAACTGCTCAACGGATCATTGTTGACCTGAAAGGGAAAATGGGCAAAGAAGAACTTTCTTCCGATTTTTTTGTGTCCACAAACAATACTTTGAAAGAAGAAGCGTTATCAGCTCTTGTGGCTTTAGGCTTCAATAAGTCGGCAGCTGATAAGGTGCTGGATAAGATTGTAAGAACAGAAGGAGCAGGGTTAAGTGTAGAACAATTGATCAAGTCGGCTTTAAAAAATTTATAGGATCTAATCAAGAGAGTGAGTAAGTCAATAATAAAATATACAGCAATTGCGGGTGTTTCCATTTCTTTGCTATCAGTTATTGTTTCAACTGATGCAAAATTGAGCACCTACAATCATGCTCAACGTGTTATTGATTTTAACACTTCCATGGCAGTTGACACTCCGGAAACTCCTCCTATTAATCTTCCTTATGGTTTTCAGGATCAATCAACCGGTGACCCATTGAACTATCCGAATGGTGGTGGTTTGATGTTAAATAATCCATCGAATATCTCTACCAACGTAGAGTATGATCCTACAACCGGAAATTACAATATCAATCAAACGATGGGAGGGATGAATTATCGTCCGCCTACCTATATGGAGAGTGAGGAATATCAGGATTATCAGTTTAAAAAACAGGTAAAGAAATACTGGAACTCACGTTCTCATGCCGAAACACAAAACAATCAGAGCAGTACGACCATCCCCAAATTAGTTGTTGGTGGTGAGATCTTCGACAGGATCTTCGGTGGCAATACCGTTGATATCCGGCCAAACGGTTCTGCGGAATTGATCTTTGCTTACAAGGGAACGAAAACAGATAATCCTGCTTTGCCTGAACGTCAACGCAAGATCAATACATTCGATTTCGATATGAAGATCCAGTTGAATGTGATCGGGAAGATCGGAGATAAATTAAAATTAACTACCAGTTACAATACCGAAGCTACATTCGATTTTGAAAATCAAATGAAGTTGGAATACACGGGTTATGAAGATGAGATCATTAAAAAGATCGAAGCGGGTAACGTGAGTATGCCTTTAACAGGATCTTTGATCACGGGTAGTCAAACATTATTCGGGGTGAAGACTCAATTGCAATTCGGCCGTTTAACAGTAACCGGAATTGTTTCTCAACAAAAGGGTAAAAAATCGGAGGTGGAAGTAACGGGTGGTGCACAGGTGAGTCGCTATGAAGTAAATGGCGATGCCTATGAAGCCAATAAACACTATTTTCTTGCTCAATATTTTCGCGATCAATACAACACTGCGTTGGCTGGTTTGCCTTTTATTAATTCCGGGATCAGCATTACTCGTTTGGAGGTATGGGTTTCTAATACGAACAATTCCACAACTGATGTGAGGGATGTAGTAGCTTTTTCTGAATTAGCGGAAGATGTAGGCGCTGCTCCGAATTATCATATTCCTCCAAATCAGCAATCCTTTGTATTGGATCAACAGCCGGATGTTTACCCTTACAATGCTCAGAATAATCTTTATGGGAACATGGTGGCGCTTTCAGGTGTACGTGATATTACCACTTCTGTTCCAACTATTTTAGGTAATCCTGGAAACACGTTGCAGCAAACGGTAAACTTTGAAAAGTATAATGCACGTAAATTACAACCTTCAGAATATACATTTAATAGTCGCTTAGGCTTTATCTCTTTGAACCAACAATTGAATCCGGATCAGATACTTTCTGTTGCTTATGAATATACATTAAACGGACAGCTATATAAAGTTGGTGAGTTGTCAACCGATGGTATCAATGCTCCGCAAGCATTGTATTTGAAGTTATTGAAAACCTCGGTTCCTGTACCTGCTTATTATGATGCGGTAGCTGGACAACGTTTGCAATCTCCATTGTGGGATTTGATGATGAAAAACGTTTACTCTATCGGATCGTATCAGATCAATCCTAAAGACTTTAAGTTTGATGTGTTTTATACCAATGCTCAAACAGGAACGGATATTAATTATTTACCGGTTACTGATTGTCAAACGGGAATCAAAGGAAAAACCTTGATTCAAGTGTTATCATTGGATCGGTTGAATCAGCAAAATGACCAATCTCCCGATGGAGTATTCGATTTTATTGATGGTGTTACGATCAATGCGAATAACGGACGTGTGATCTTTCCCGTTGTAGAACCTTTTGGTAGTTATTTGGAATCGAAATTTTCTTCATGTAATCCAACAGAGTACAACACATATGTGTTCTCTCAATTGTACGACTCTACTAAAACGAATGCACAGCAGTTTCCGAATCTAAATCGTTTTAAGATCAAAGGACAGTATCAATCTTCTTCCAGTTCTGAGATATCTTTAGGAGCACCGAATGTTCCTCAGGGATCGGTAACGGTTACAGCAGGAGGACAACCTTTGATAGAGAATCAGGATTATACGGTTGATTATACCTTAGGTCGTGTGCGTATCATTAACGAAGGGATCTTGAATTCAGGAACTCCGATCAAGATCTCATTAGAGAGTAATGCATTGTTTGCTATTCAGGCAAAAACATTGATGGGAGCACATTTGGATTATCGCATCAATAAAGATTTCAATATCGGTGGAACAGTGATCAATTTAACGGAACGTCCTGTCACAAAAAAAGTAAATCAGGGAGATGAACCTGTATCGAATACGATTTGGGGATTGGATGGAAATTATAAAACAGAGGCTCCATTCTTAACACGTTTGATCGATAAATTGCCATTGCTCGAAACAAAGGAAATGAGTTCTATTACTGCTGCCGGTGAATTTGCCTATTTGGTTCCCGGTCACAGTAAGGCCGTAGGTAAAAACGGAAATTCGTATGTGGATGATTTTGAGGGAAGTCAATCGGCCATCGATATCCGTTCGCCATTTGCATGGACAATCGCAAGTACACCTCAAGGACAAGCTATTTTCCCTGAAGCGAGTTTAGATAGTTTGCAACCCGGATTTAATCGCGCGAAATTAGCGTGGTACAATATCGATCCGTTGTTCTTACGTCAAACAAACGGATTAACTCCCGGTGGTATTACGAATGCTGATATGTCCAATCACTTTACCCGTGAGGTATTGGAAACAGAGGTGTTTCCAAATAAGCAACCACCAACCGGACAAGCTACCAATATTGCTACATTCGATCTGGCTTATTATCCTTCAGAACGTGGTCAATATAACTATGATGCGCAAGGTGTTCCGGGAGTATCTGCCGGTTTAGCGCCAGATGGAAGTTTGAACAACCCTGCCAGTCGCTGGGGTGGTATCATGCGTTCTATTTCTACAAACGATTTTGAAGCAGCCAACATTGAGTATATTCAATTTTGGATGATGGATCCGTTCAACTCGGATAATCCAAGTTCTAGTTGGAATTCAAGTGGTGATCTTTATTTTAATATTGGAAATATTTCCGAAGATATTTTAACGGATGGATATAAGAGTGCAGAAAATGGTTTGTCCACTCCTCAACATCCTTCTACAACAGTAAATACGGAATGGGGGAATGTTCCTGTTTATCAGCCTTTGGTGAATGCTTTCAATAATGAAAATTCTGAACGTCCATTACAGGATATTGGTTTAGATGGTTTGAACAGTACGGATGAATCTACGTTTTTTAGCGAATATTTAACAAATGTACAAGCGGTTCCGGGTATCACTGCAGCAGCTATTTCTGCGATTGGTGCCGATCCATCTGCCGATGATTTTCATTATTTCAGAGGTTCTGATTTTGATAATCTCGGTTTAAAAACATTAGAGCGCTACAAAAAATACAATGGCATGGAGAATAACTCCAGAACAACGGAGCAGTCGCCCGAAAGTTATCCTACTTCAGCCACTACCTTGCCGAATGTTGAGGATATCAATCGCGATAATAACTTGAGTACTGTTGAAAGTTATTATCAATATCACATCAGTTTGAAACCAAGTGATTTTGCTGCCGGTGTTGGGAATAATTATATCACCGATATTTATGCAACCAATGCGCAGAATGTAAAAGATGGAACAACAAAACCTATTAAATGGTATCAGTTTAAAATTCCGATTCGTTCCAATCAAGTTGAACGCATTGGAGGGATTGAAAACTACCAGTCGATCCGATTTATCCGTATGTTCTTCAAGAATGTTGACAAACCAATTGTTTTACGCTTTGCCAGATTAGAGTTAATACGTGGTGAGTGGAGAAAATATGGTTTTGATCTATTGCAGCCAGGATTATATGTGCCAAATGATGATGCCAATACTCAATTTGATATTGCTGCTGTAAATATTGAAGAGAATGGAAGTCGCCAGCCGATCAATTATGTTTTGCCTCCGGGGATCGATCGTGAGATCAATGCAGGAACAGCGAATTTGGTTCAATTGAATGAGCAAGCATTATCACTTACTGTTTGTAATTTGGAAGATGGGAAATCACGCGCGGCATTTAAAAATACCAACTTAGATGTTCGTTCCTACAAGAAATTGAAAATGTACATTCACGCTGAATCATCTCCTACCGGAAATGATCCGCTAAGTAATGGCGATCTGCATGCATTCATTCGTTTAGGTACAGATTATACAGATAACTATTATGAGTATGAGATCCCATTGAATATTACACCACCGGGTTTTTATAATGGAACAAGTACGGATGATCAATACATTGTGTGGCCGGAAGCGAATGAAATGGTATTAGAGTTTGAAAAACTTCAGGCGGCTAAACAAAAAAGGAATAACGCCATTTTTGCCGGACAAACAACACTCACAACAGAGTATAATGTTCCGGATGGAACAAGGATGATCACTATTAAAGGAAATCCAAATTTAAGTGCAGTGAAGACCTTGATGATCGGTATCCGGAATCCAAAGAAAACAGGTCCGACAGCTGAGGATGATGGATTGCCTAAATGTGGTATTGTGTGGGTGAATGAATTGCGTTTAACCGATTTTGATGAAAAAGGAGGTTGGGCCGCAACAGCACGTGTTACAGCTAAGTTGGCCGACCTAGGAACGTTATCATTATCAGGGAATATGTACACTCCCGGATTTGGTACAATTGAGAATAAAGTAAGTGAACGTAAACGTGAAACATTAAAACAGTATGATATTGCGTCCAGTTTAGAATTAGGAAAGTTCATTCCTGAAGAAGCGAATATTCATATTCCTACTTATATTGGTTATTCAGAAACATTCATTACACCACAATACAATCCGCTTGATCCGGACATTTTGTTGGCTCCTGCATTAAAGGATCAGTCGGTTCCTAAATCTGTTCGCGATTCATTGAAATATGTTACGCAAGATTATACGAAGCGTCAGAGTATCAATTTTACGAATGTGAAAAAGGATAAAGGAAAAAATTCTAAGAAAAATCATATCTATGATATTGAGAACTGGTCGGCTTCCTATTCATTTAATGAGATCTACAGAAGGAATGTGAATATCGAGTATAATTCTCAGATCAATCATCGTGGAGGTTTGATGTATAATTATGCGCCACAGCCAAAGAATATTAAGCCATTTGCAAAAATGAAGATATTCCAATCAAAGTATTTTGCATTGATCAAAGACTTCAATTTTTATCCATATCCAAACAAATTAGGATTTACTACTGACGTACAACGCGAATATAGTGCTGCCAAATCGAGAAACACGACAGGTGGAGACATCATCATATTACCTACGTTTAACAAGCGTTTCAATATGACCCGTAATTACGATCTAAAGTTCGACCTTTCTAAGAATTTGAAATTAGATTTTACGGCAAGTAATTTAGAACGGATCCTAGAGCCTGATGGCGCTGTTACAGATGAAACACGCGATACATTAAAAAGAGAATTCTTTGATCGTGTGAAGACCACTCAATACAATCAGCAAGTAAATATCAATTACAATGTTCCAATCAATAAAATTCCATTGTTGGATTTTACAACGGCTTCTGTTCGCTATGCAGGAACCTATTCATGGATGCGTTCTCCAATTTTGAATACGCTTACACGCGATGCGGAAGGGAATTTAATTTCTGCTCCGGATACACTTGGAAATACCATTCAGAACTCTAGAAATTTACAGTTTACCGGACAAGCGAATATGGTTACTTTGTATAATAAGATACCATATTTCAAGAAGATAAATAATAAGAACAATAAAAACAGTTCTAATAAAGGGAAAGCTGCTTCAGCCATTAAGAATGCGAATAATGGGAAAACTACTCCTGCAGATAGTACAAAGAAAAAAAATGGACAATATGATATTTTGGAATATGTTGCCCGCTTGATCATGACTTTAAAAACGGTGAATGTTACTTATTCGCAAACAGAAGGAACTCTTCTTCCTGGATATGCCCGCAATACGCAAATGTTAGGGATGGATGAACATTTTTCCGGTCCAACACCAGGATTCGTATTTGGTAGTCAGGCGGATATTCGCCAACAAGCTATTGCTTCTACATTGGATAATGATCCGAATAATGATTGGTTGGTTAGAACCGCTTCTTTGAATAATCAGTACACGAAGAATTACAGTACGAATTTGAATATTAAAGCAAATCTGGAGCCTTTCCCTGATGTAAAAATTGAGTTGTCGGCTCTAAGAACAAAATCAAGGAACAATACAGAGTTCTTTAGATGGAATAATGTTACCAATAAATTTGAGACACAATCTCCAATGGAGACAGGGAATTTTAGTATGTCATTCTTGAGTTATAAGACATCTTTTTATAAAGATGATAAAGCATTCATTGCCTTCTTAAATGCACGTTCAACCATTTCTACGAGAACCGCAGTCGAAAATCCAAATTGGAATCAATCTGTGATCAATGGTTATGCTCAAGGTTATAATGAAACATCACAAGAAGTGTTGATTCCGGCCTTTATTGCTGCTTATTCAGGTAAGAATCCAAGTAATGTCAGCTTAGATCCATTCCCTAAGATGCCTAAACCAAACTGGCGTTTAACCTATGATGGTTTGTCTAAGATCGAAAAATTGAAAAAATTATTTAAATCGGTTACTTTAAGTCATGCTTATCGCTCGTCCTACAATGTTGGTGGCTACACTTCCAATATGTTATTTGTTGATCCTGATGCAGATGGATATACGGCTGTAACAGAGGCAGTATCAAGTATTGCTAATAACCCGAATTTCATTTCCAAGTATCAGATCAATACGGTGACCATTTCAGAGCAATGGAGTCCGTTCATTAAATTGGATTTTGTATTGAATAACAGCTTGTTGTTGAATTTTGAATACAAAAAGGATCGAAATATATCCTTGGGATTAACGAGCAAGACATTAACCGAAATTATCGGAAATGAGTTAATTGGTGGGGTGGGTTACCGGATCAGGGAAGTGCCAATGGGTAAATTAAAGATCAAAGGAAAACCAGTAAAGAGCGATGTGAATTTGAAGGCAGATATTTCTTTCCGTAAAAATGAAACGGTTATCAGACGTATTGTGGAGGAAACGAGTCAGTCTACAGGTGGTACGAACATTATTTCATTAAAGATCTCAGCCGATTATGTGATCAATGAACGGATCAATATCCGCTTCTTCTACGACAGGATCATGAACAGACCAGTTATATCTACTTCATTCCCTACAACCAATACAAATGCAGGTTTAAGCTTACGTTTGATGTTATCTAATTAAAAAAATATGATTAACACTTTTTTATAAGCTAATAAACTATAAATTTGTGTTGCAAAATTAAAAATCAATAAAAATGAATTTCCCTGACAATTTAAAGTACACAAAAGATCACGAATGGGTTCGTGTAGAAGGTAATGAAGCTTATATCGGTATCACCGACTTCGCTCAA
Organism: Bacteroidia bacterium; assembly: GCA_016786925.1. Taxonomy (GTDB): domain Bacteria; phylum Bacteroidota; class Bacteroidia; order 2-12-FULL-35-15; family 2-12-FULL-35-15; genus 2-12-FULL-35-15. Next base: position 20,707 of record JAEUTU010000093.1, on the reverse strand, counting down.
GGCGAATTAGGAGATATTGTTTATGTAGATATTAACACAGTGGGTGAGGAATTAGCTCATGAAGAAATATTTGGAACAGTAGAAGCTGTAAAGACAGTATCAGATTTATTTATGCCTGTTTCAGGAAAAGTATTGGAAGTAAATCCAGGATTGGATGCAGCTCCGGATGCAGTTAATAAAGATCCATATGGAAACGGTTGGATGATCAAAGTATCTATTAAAGATACTGCTGAGCTTAACAACTTATTAAGCGCTGCTGATTATAAAGCATTGATCGGTCACTAAGTATTTACTTAGTACATGTTTTTCAAATACATAAAATGGGCAATGCTATGGGCATTGTTTATATTGGTTTTGTGCGGAATTCCCGGAAGGGATATTCCGCACATTTCATTTTTGGAGCTCCTCAGTTTTGATAAATTTGTTCATGCAGGTGTCTTTTTTGTATTGGTTTTGCTCATGATCCGTGGATCTGTTTTACAAACACGATTCAACTTTCTTTCTCAATATTCTTTTTTATTTTCCGGATCATTGTGTGTTTTATATGGTGGTATATTAGAGTTGATGCAGGAGGCTGTATTTGAAGAACGAAGCGCAGATCTATATGACTTTATTGCAAACTCGTTTGGTGTATTATTAGGTATGGTATTCTATAAGAACATTGAACAAAAAATATTGATCAAATTGATAAAATGACAATTCATTGGAAATATAAAGCTTTTAAGGAACTTACATTAGAGGAACTCTACAGCATCATCAAACTTCGATTAGAGATTTTTGTTGTAGAACAAAATTGTCCTTATCAAGATGCTGACGACAAAGACCTGAAAGCATTTCATTTGATGGGCTATTCGCAAAGTGGTGTCCTTGTTTGTTATTGTAGAGTTTTACCACAAGGAGTATCTTATGCTGAAGTTTCAATAGGAAGAGTCGTTAGCTCTTCTTTGGTGCGTGGCAGTGGTGTAGGGAAATTGCTGATGCTAGAAGCATTGAGGATGATCGAAAAACAATTTGGTTCAACTGCTTCTGTTCGCATTTCTGCGCAATCTTATCTGATCAAATTTTATGAATCATTTGGATTCAAGACAACAGGAAAAGAATATCTCGAAGATGATATTCCACATACAGAAATGTTTCTATCTAAAAATTAAATATCCGTATATATATTACTTAGATCGGTTCGTAAGCCAATAAAGAAGTAAGGTGTTTGTTTTGTTGAACGAGTTCTTTCTTCAACTCTGTATGCTCCACCCAGTTCAATTTTCAAGTTCATGCGTGTATCTAGAATGTAGGCTGCTCTTAAGGCTGCTGTGATCAGATTTGTTTGAAATCCTTGTGTAGTAAAATTGCCATAATCGGATGGACGATTTTTGTAGGAAATGAATATGTTTTTTCCATAATCAGTTCCTGCGCTATCTCCTCCATATACAGCATATTGTAATTTCCCTTCAATAAATAATCGTTTATACCTGTAATTCATAAAGCTGACCGACTCCCAAAAGTTTGCTCCCAATGGATGTGCCAGTGCTTGATTCATGTGGCCATAGCTTTGCTGTACACTTCCGTGAGCATAGGTGTAAGGACGGACATAATTAAATTCGGTTTGAAAATTAAAATGTTTTATTTTAAACATGTCAAAGCTCTTGAATCCGATCTGGAATGCTTGTTTGTTTGCCCACCAGCCCTTATTGGCTGTTACTTCTTTTAGAAGGAATTCATCTAGGAGTAACTGGCCGTACACTTGTTGTTTTTTGAATAGTTTGATCTTGAAGTTGAAGCCTACAAAAGCATTATCGCTTGATCCTAAAGAATATTCTGTTGGGCGGAAGAAGATGATGGGATTTAAATAATTTACATCATATCCCCGGTATCTTGTGCTATCGCTTCCTTGCCAAACAACTGATTCAAATACTCCAATGTTAATTCGCTTGGTTGCATTCCAACCCAAATGATGTAAAGTTGCATATTTGAATAGCCAGTCTTTTTTCATGCCGGATGGATTGGTGGCATCACGCATAATAGTGAATAGGTTTGTGTAGGTTAATTTCCAGACATTGGTCGTGATTTTCATATAAGGGTACGGACTTGCATTATCTGATAAGAATAATGAGCGATAGCCATCTCCCCAAAAATGTTTGTCCTGTCCAAGTTGTATATTGAATATTTTATTCGGAGCATACGTGATATATCCAGAAAAGTACTGGTAGGCGTACTGTTGATTTAAAGAATCATTGTTGGATCGGTATACATAACCGATTCCAGGATTAACATTCGTTTCAGAAACAATGGAATCAGTAAATGAATTAAATACCGTTTTTCCTCCAAGTGCTTTGAAATTGAAGGCGAATTTATTTCCAATGTATCCAAGCAAATGGGCGCCAATGGCCAGGTCGTTACTAAACCTGTTTGTTACGCCAGCTTCATATCCTGCACTTACATTCAATAAAGGATAAATTTCAATTTGTGATTTCGCTTTTTTGTCACGCTCTTCTGCTTTTGTTCCGGCCAATAATCGTGGAAAAACGGCAGTAGAATCTTTTATGCTCTTTACAGTCTCAAAAGTATAAGGCTTGATAAAAGTTTGTGCGTTTTGTTCTTTAGAATTTAAACTAGCATCAATGCCCCATAAAAAATCGCGACTGAGTGTATAGTTAAGCTGCTGAGAAAAAAGAAATTCATGCTTCAATAAAAGCAATGTAAGTAGGCTAGTGAAAAAAAGTAATTTCTTATTTCTCATTCACTGTTCTGTTTTTCATTTTTTTAATAAAGAAAGGAATTTGTGCAATAAACAGAGCAGTGCTGCCTACAATGATAAATGTGTAATTGGCATCAAGAAATGAAAAGAATAATGTTAGTCCAATGATCAATAAATTCACTGTATAAATGAGAAGAACAGTTTTTTTATGACTACAGCCAATATCAATCAATCGGTGGTGTAGGTGATTTCTGTCGGCAGAAAAAGGTGAGACTCCCCTAACGGCTCTGTAAATGAAAATTCTTAATGTATCAACAAGTGGATATACCAAAACTGCCATTGCAAATATCGGTTTAGATACATGAATTATAAAGTCATTTTGAATGGTGGTGACATCATAGTTGATCAGTTTGATCGCTAAAATGGAAATGATCAACCCAATTGTGAGTGATCCAGAATCGCCCATGAAAATCTTTGCCGGTGAAAAGTTGAAAAATAAAAATCCTAACAACGATCCTGATAATGCAAACCCAAGGCACGCCATAACAGGGTCTCCTGCTAAAGCAAACCATCCCCCAAAAGCAGATGCAGCAATGAATCCAACTCCGCCAGCAAGGCCATCTACCCCATCAATTAAATTCATGGCATTAACAACTACAATGTATGTGAATAATGAAAGGAACACACTTGCCCAATGCGGTAGAACTTCAATTCCAAATATGCCATGCATACTTATTATACGGATATCAGCCATTAAGATGAGCACCATTCCTACTAAGACATGAGCTACTAATTTTTTTACAGGAGCAGTTCCGATAATATCATCTTTAACTCCAACAAAGAACATGACAAGAACAGTTGAAACAATAAATTTGTAGTCGTCTATTGCTCTCATTAACAATGCTCCATCGTTGATGTATTCATTGGGAAACCATAACGAGAAGGAGAAGATAGTGCCGGCAAAAATGATGATGCCACCTATTGTGGGTATCATCCTAGAGTGTATTTTACGGGTATCTCCAGGGGCATCAAATAAACGCTTTAGTATGGCAACTTTTATCAAAGATGGTGTAGATAAAAGAACCACAAAAAAGGAAGTAATAAAAACGAGTATCAGAAATGCCATATTAATTAAAAATCATAGTAAAAATTATTCAACGATGTTCGAATGCCCAAATATACAAATTGAGTTTGCTTGTTTGTTTGTTCCGTTTTTTCTGAACGATTTGTTATTCCTAGTACAATATTAAAATTTGTTGAAGGATTTACCAAATATCCGACATGAATATCCTGATACATGATCGTTGTTTTTAGTCCTTGTGTTGTATGAATATTTTCAAATGATTGGTTAATCGGAAAGTTGTTGTCGGATCTGAAAATATTTCCTCCAAAGTTCATGTTTAATGAATCGGCCCCTTTTACCGCATAATTTCCCTTTAATTGAATGAAAAAATCCTTGATGCGATAATTTATAAATCCAACAGCTTCGTAAAAATTGGCGCCCAAAGGGTGCGCTAAGGCTTGATTGTAGTGTGTATAGCTTTGGTAGGTGTTTTCGGAGGCGTAAGCAAATGGTCGAACATTGTTATATTCCAATTGCAGGTGTAGATTCTTGATCGTGAAAAGATCGAAATATTTAAATCCGATCTGATAGCCGTATTTTTTTCTGATATCGCCTTTGCTGTTCTTTTGATAAGTATCATCCAGCATATACTGTCCGTATAATGAAATGCTATTGGTGATCTTGATCTTTAGTGTTGCGCCTGCAACAATGTTATTTGTGTTGTGTAATCCGTAAATAGCTGTATTCACTCCAATAATTGGATTGAACGTATTAAAAGAAAGATGCTGGCGGTTGGTGGTGTCAGCAGCTTCCCAGATCATTCCTTGGAATAAACCGATCTGTAAGCGTTTAAAAAAATTCATACTTAACAGTTGAAAGCTGGCGGTTTTCTTTTGGAAAAGCCGTTCCACGTTAGGTGGTGTTTTAACTCCTCCATTTGTTAAGTTCATAAAAGAAGTATATAAATTGGTGTACTGTATGTTTTTGTAAGTTGTGGTGATGCGGGCATAAGGGTAGTTAAACGAATTGTCGGACAATAGCAACGAACGGTATCCATCACCTACGAAATGTTTACCATGTCCAATTTGGATGTTGATAAGCTTTACAGGTGAATAAGAAACATATCCCGATGCCATGGCATAGTCGTAACCATTCAGTTTGAATTTCTTTGCTCTGCCTTGCCCGGGAACAACATCGTATTGGTAGTTGGCTGTTTGAGGAAAAAGTTTATTGGTGGAAAAAATATAATCATCAATGTACTTAGCATAGGTTGCCTGGTTTTCATAGAACGAAGATTCAAATGCTAATTTATCTCCAATGTTACCTCTAACAATAAAGCCACGTGTATTTTTGTAAAGATTTTCTCCGCTGGAGTCGGCCATGTCTCGTCCTAATTCAAAGTTGAAAAGGGGGTCGATGGTCATATAAAACTTATCAGCTGTGTCTTGGATAATGAATAAGCTTTCTTGTTTTATTTTTCGTTTCCAAACAGATGTTGCTTTGCGTAAGGAGTCATTTTTGTCAACATACTTTTTACTTACTATGAGTGGCTTAAAACAAGATAGATCGGTTGTATTATAAGAAGCAAGACAAGTATTACGAAGTTTACTTGTTTTAGTGCTTTCATATTTCAATGCCCATTCCCTATTTAAAGGTAAATTATGCTGAGCAGATAATGTGTTCAAATAAAAGAAGCAAGTAGCAAGGCACAAGAGGCTATGCCAAGAGAAATTCTTGATACTTGATACATGGTACTTGATTCTCATTACAATTTATCTTTTACTTCAGCATAAACTGCAGCAATACCTTCCGGTAAATTAATTTTATGCTTCCAGCCAAATGAATGAAGCTTGCTTACATCCATTAACTTACGGGGTGTTCCATCGGGTTTTGTTGTGTCGAATTTCAATTCTCCACTAAAACCAACGGTCTTTTTTACAAGTAGTGCAAGATCTTTAATGGAGATATCTTCTCCAACTCCTATGTTCACTAAGCCTGGTTCGATGTAATTTTGCATCAAATAAAAGCAAGCATCGGCCAGGTCATCGGCATGTAAAAACTCGCGAAGAGGAGAGCCTGTTCCCCAAATTTCCACTTCTGTTTTATTTTCTTTTTTGGCAGTATGAAATTTGCGAATGAGTGCTGGTAATACGTGTGAATTATTTAGATCGTAATTGTCGTTAGGGCCATACAAGTTAGTTGGCATTACGGAAATAAAATTGCAGCCATATTGTGAGCGGTAGGCATCACACATTTTTATTCCTGCAATTTTTGCAATGGCATATGGTTCGTTTGTGGGTTCCAACAGACCGGTGAGTAAATACTCTTCTTTTAAAGGTTGAGGAGCCAATTTTGGGTAGATGCAGGATGATCCTAAAAACATCAATTTTTCAACTTTATTAAGATAGGCATGGTGGATCACATTACTTTGGATCATCATGTTTTCATAAATAAAGTCGGCACGATAGGTATTGTTTGCAACAATACCACCTACTTTTGCCGCTGCAAGAAATACAAATTGTGGTTTTTCAGTAGCAAAAAAATCAGCAACTGCTTGCTGATTTCTTAAGTCTAATTCATTGGATGTGCGTGTTACAATATTTGTAAAACCATCTTTTTGCAGTCTTCTGACAATGGCTGAACCAACCATTCCTCTATGACCTGCAACGTAAATTTTAGCGTCTTTATTCATCTTATTCGTGGTAATTCAATACATCGTGACCACCATCTTTCAGGTATTTATCTTTTTCAAATAGCTTTAGGTCGCTTGCCATCATCTCTTTTACTAACTGCTCCAATGTATGTTTCGGTTCCCAGCCCATATTCTTTTTTGCTTTTGACGCATCACCTATTAGCAAATCAACTTCAGTAGGACGGAAATAAGCAGGATCAACTTCTACTAAAGTTTTACCATTGGCCGTATTGATTCCTTTTTCATCAACACCCTTTCCTTCCCATTTTAATGTAATTCCAACTTCAGCAAATGCCAACTCAACGAATTTACGCACAGTGATCTTTTTGCCTGTTGCTAAAACATAATCATCTGCTTCCTTTTGCTGCAACATCATCCACATTCCTTCTACATAGTCTTTTGCATGCCCCCAATCACGTTCTGCATCCAAATTCCCTAAGAATAATTTATCCTGTAGTCCTAAATGGATCTTTGCGGCTGCACGGGTGATCTTTCTGGTAACAAATGTTTCACCACGTAACGGACTTTCATGGTTGAATAAAATTCCATTACAAGCGTACATGTTGTATGCTTCACGGTAATTTTTTGTGATCCAGAATCCGTAAACTTTTGCTACACCGTAAGGTGAACGAGGGTAGAATGGAGTTGTTTCTTTTTGAGGGATCTCTTGAACATAGCCATACATTTCAGAGGTAGAAGCCTGATAAAAACGGGTTTTGTTTTCCAGTTTTAGGATACGGATAGCTTCTAGGATACGAAGTGTTCCAATAGCGTCAGCATTGGCCGTATATTCAGGAGTTTCAAACGAAACTTTTACATGTGATTGTGCTGCTAAGTTATAGATCTCATCCGGTTGTGTTTCCTGAATGATACGAATCAAGTTAGTTGAATCGGTAAGATCCCCATAGTGCAAGAAAAACTTAACTTGTTTTTCATGTTGATCCTTGTATAAATGATCGATACGGTCAGTATTAAAAAGTGAACTTCTTCTTTTTAATCCATGTACGATATAACCTTTGTTCAATAGGAATTCGGTTAAATAGGCGCCATCTTGCCCAGTAACCCCCGTAATTAATGCAACTTTACTCATATGTCAGACTATATTTATTCTGCAATAATACGAAAATTAATGCTATAAAAATCAAAAAGCCTCGCAATTTGCGAGGCTTTTTGATTGAGGATTGATCTCAAATTATTTTGTTAAAACGATTTGTTTTACGGAAGTAGAGTTACCTGAAATTACTTTCATGGTATAAACACCTGCAGCATTGTTAGAAAGATCAACAACAGCTGTATTGTTTGTTAATTGAGTTGAGTAAACAACTTCTCCTATAACATTATAAACTTCAACAACTGTTTTAGCTGTTGTATTCATTTTAACTGTGAATAAACCGTTTGAAGGGTTTGGATAAACAGAAAGAGCATCCATTTCATATGTGTTGATTCCAGTTGCAGCAATATTTACTGTGGTAGTAGATGTGTTTGTTCCACAAGGACCAGTAGCAGTTAAAGTAACTGTGTAGTTCCCGCTTGCGCCATATGTATGACTAGGATTTGCTGAGTTGTCAGCAGGAGATCCATCACCAAAATCCCAAGAGTAAGATGTTGCTCCAGTTGTTGTATTAGTGAATGCAATTGTTGGTGTGTTAGTTGCATCAGATGTAAACCCGGCAACTGTGTTTGGATCAACAACAACTGTAGTAGTTTTAGATCCAAGACAAGTCTTCCATAGACCAGTTATAGTATAAAGGCTTGCATCGTAAGAACCTGCAGCAGCATAAGCATGTGATGTATTGTTACTCCACATTAATGGACTTGCATCATCCATATCCCAAGCATATGTAGAATCTGACGCAGCTAAAGAATATGTTGTCGCAAATACATTCCAATTGTACATTTTATTTGTTAGATGAGCAGTTGGATTGGTTGTATTTGTGAAATTTAAAGTAGTTCCAATACAAGTTGGATTAGCCGACACAGTAAAGTCGGTATTGAATGAATAAGAAACGATCGGTGCCATAGCTGCTTCAAAATCATTTGGAGCACCAAATAAAGTTGGAATTGCGTACCATGTTCCATTGTATTGTAAAGAAGCTAATCCTTCACCATAAGTAGCTGTTGTTGCATTATTTAAAACAATGCCTAATGTATCTGTAGTAGAACTATTGGAAAGAACAACTGCATAATCAGAGGATGTAACTATTGGAGAAGAAAATGTTGCTGTATAAAACTCATCCGTTAATCCATTTAATGTAATTGTAGTAGTACCTAATGATGTTGTTGGTCTGTTGGTTCCATTAACATTGTAGATTGCTACATCAATTGTTAAAGATTGTGTTGGGTTGGTACGGTCTAATACGAATCCCCAAAAATTAACTCCACTAATTGACACTGTTGCTGCATTAGTGAATTTCTGAGAAAATGCATTTCCTGTTGTTGCAGCACCGGTAAGTAGACCAAACCCTCCGAAATCAGGAACAGTTTGAATTGCTTCTTTCAAATATGGGTAGTGTAATGTGTCATTATCACAAGTTGGTCCACCACCTCTTTCCGTGTTTTTTATGCTTGGCAAGGCTTTTTTTGCTGAAACAGGGAATACTTTACTCATAGTTGGTAAACTTTGAGCAAAAGTTCCTAATGCCATTACAGCCATTGTAATTGTTAGTAGTTGTTTTTTCATTTTTGTTTATTTTTAAGTTATTTATCAATTAATTTTTTAGGAAAACAAATATATAACTATTTTTTACACTGAATAGCCGTTCTTGTTATAAGAATTGATTTTTATTTAACTGTAAACCAGTTGTTTAAAAGATTTTCCTTGTTATACAATAGTTGGGTGTTCCTTTGGTAATCAATTACTGACTTTCCAGCTATTTCACATATTGCTTGTCCTGCTGCCGTATCCCATTCCATGGTGGGAGCAAAGCGGGGATATACATCGGCTGCGCCTTCGGCTACTAAGCATAATTTTATAGAGCTTCCGGATGAGATAAATTCTAAGTCAGGATGCTGGGTTTTTAAGCCATCAATGAACATCTGTGTTTCCTCACTTAAATGTGATCGACTAGCCACCACTGTGAATTTTCGGTTATTATGGTTGATTGGGAGTGTTTGTGCTCCTTTTATCAATTTATCAATTTCATTATAAGGTGCTCCTTCCGTTATTTCAATCTTAAAACTACCAACCCCTTCTGCTGCAAAGTACAAAACTTTTGTAACCGGAATATAAATGACTCCCAATATGGATCGCTGGTTGTGGATAAGTGCAATGTTAACCGTAAATTCTCCGTTTCTTTTGATGAATTCTTTTGTTCCATCCAAAGGGTCAACCATCCAAAAATAGTCCCATTTTTTCCGTTCTGCATAATCGATATTTTTTCCTTCTTCACTCAATATAGGGAGCTGGTTTTCAGTTAAGTATTTGCAAATTGTAGTATGAGCATTTTTATCTGCAATTGTTAATGGAGAGTTGTCGGATTTATGCTCCACATCAAATGGTGTTTCATATACTTTTAATATTTCCTCTCCGCCTTTTATAGAGGCAATTATTGCCTGTTGCAGTAAATTTTTAATATCCATTTTGATTTGAATTGATGTTGTTAATTCCGTTCATTTCTGCTATTAAATTATCCACCAGTCTGCTTGCTCCAAATCTAAAAAGGGATGGACTTAACCATTCTTTCCCTACGATTGTTTCGGTTAATCTTAAATACTGTGCAGCTGTATTTCCATCAGAGATGCCACCTGAAGGTTTTATTCCACATTTTTTTCCACTTGTACTATAAAAATCTTTAATAGCCAGTAACATAACACAGATAGCGGGAAGTGTCGCATTGATATTGATCTTTCCTGTAGATGTTTTTATGAAATCAGCTCCGGCATGTAACGCTATATCACTCGCTATTCGAATGTTATCCAAGTTCTCGAGTTCCCCTGTTTCAAGAATCACTTTTAATGTTACTGTTCCACAAACTTCTTTAAATGCAGCTATTTCCTGGTACACATAATTATAATCACCTTCTAAGAAACGCCCCCGCGAAATAACCATATCGATCTCATCCGCACCTTGTTCGATAGCGTATTTAGCCTCTTCCAATCGAAGATTTAAAGGCAACTGTCCGGAAGGGAAGGCGCCTGCTACAGAAGCTACTTTTTTATCAGAGCCTTTCAAGTACTTTTTGGCCGTTGCCACCAACGTTGGATAAACACAAACCGCTGCGGTTCCGGTCTGGATAGCTTTTTGACATAACTCAGCTATTCGCTTTTCCTCATCTTTCCCTTCTAAGGTTGTCAGGTCAACTAAAGATAAAGCCAACCGGAGTTCCTCTTTGGAGGCAGGTGAAGCATTTATTCGACTGATGATCTTTTCTACATTAGAAATATCTACTTTCGGAGTATTTGTATGATTGTATGTGCCCATGCGACAAAGGTAATGGAAAATATTTTTGTGATTAAGAAATAAGATTTACATTTGTACCAGAAAATGAAAGCAATAAACTTCTATAAACTAATTTCAAGCGACAACATGATGTGTTGTATGATGTGCTGTGATTAATTTACGGAAGGGCTTACTATACATATTGATGTAATTCAACGAAAGGTCTTTCCAAAATGGTAAGACCTTTTTTGTTATTTTTATAAAGAATATGAGCAATAATATATTTCCTACAAATGGCATTCTTGAAAGAGCTTCTAAAGAGTTGCTTTTAGGACAAAGAGGTATTTGTATTTGGTTTACAGGATTAAGTGGTAGCGGAAAAACAACCATTGCCATTGAATTGGAAAAGCAATTGAATTTAAAAGGCTTATTAACACAAGTATTGGATGGAGATAATATCCGGACAGGAATTAATAGTAATTTAGGATTCAGTGATGAAGATAGAATTGAGAATATCCGCAGAATAGCAGAAGTGACAAAACTTTTTGTGAATTGCGGGGTGATAACCATTTGTTGTTTTGTTAGTCCAACGAATGAAATTAGAGCAATTGCTAAACAGATAATTGGAGAAAAAGATTTTGTGGAGGTGTTTGTAAATACCCCATTGGAAATATGTGAAAAACGAGATGTGAAAGGATTGTATGCAAAAGCCAGAAAGGGAGAGGTGAAAGACTTTACCGGAATTAGTGCTCCTTTTGAGGCGCCATTATCTCCCGAAATTGAGCTAAATACAGTAGCTATATCGGCAGTTGAAAGTGCCCGTTTAATAATAGAGAAATTGAAATTATAAGTATGAAAAACTACAATTTAACACATTTAAAAGAGCTGGAAAGTGAGAGTATCTATGTGATACGTGAGCTAGCCGCACAATTTGAAAAGCCTGCTTTGCTATTTTCAGGTGGGAAGGATTCTATTGTATGTTTTCATTTGGCAAGAAAGGCATTTGCACCGGCTAAGATCCCTTTCCCTTTGGTACATGTGGATACGGGACATAATTTTGAAGAAACGATCATTTTTCGTGATGAATTAGCTAAAAAATATGGTGTTCAATTGATCGTTGGTTCAGTTCAGCAGAGTATTGATGAAGGAAAAGTTGTTGAAGAAAAAGGATACAATGCTAGCCGTAATGCATTACAAACTGTTACCTTATTGGATACCATTGAAAAATATAAGTTTGATGCATTGATCGGTGGTGCACGAAGAGATGAAGAAAAGGCAAGAGCAAAAGAACGATTCTTCTCTCATCGTGATGAGTTTGGTCAGTGGGATCCAAAGAATCAACGACCGGAATTGTGGAATCTATTCAATGGTAAAAAGCATATCGGTGAGCACTTTAGAGTTTTTCCGATCAGTAATTGGACAGAGATGGATGTTTGGCAATATATCTTACAAGAACAGATCGATATCCCTTCCATTTATTTTACACACGAACGCGAGTGTTTTGTTCGTGATGGGGTGATCTATGCGCATTCTAATGTTATCCCTTTAAAACCGACAGAAAAGGTCGAAAAAATGCAAGTGCGTTTTAGAACGATTGGTGATATAAGCTGTACAGGAGCAGTTTTGTCTGAAGCAAACACGCTGGAAGAAATCGTTGAAGAGGTGGCATCTACCCGTGTTACCGAAAGAGGAAGCAGGATAGATGATAAGCGTTCAGAAGCAGCCATGGAAGACAGAAAAAAACAAGGATATTTTTAAGTCGAAAATCGAAAATGAAAAATCGAATTTAGACAAATAATTATGGCACAAGATTTAAAAGACAGAACGAAAAAGTTTGCCATTGCAACAATAAAATTTATCAGAAGCTTGCCCAAAACAGATGAAGGGTTTATATTAGGGAAACAGCTTCTTAGATCGGCAACAAGTGTGGGCGCAAATTACCGATCGGCTTGTAAAGGGAAATCTACAGCTGATTTTATTAATAAAATTACAATTGTAGAAGAAGAGGCCGATGAATGTTGTTATTGGCTCGAATTAATAATTGAAGCTGAAATTATGGATAAAAACAAGGTTGATCCATTATTAAAAGAAGCAAGTGAATTGACAGCTATTTTTACTTCAGCGGGAAAAACGGCAAAAGAAAAAAATAAAAGTATTAGTAAATAAAAAGTATTTTCAAAAAGATGAGCAAAACCTCCGACTTACAACTTTCGAAATCAGACTTGTCCGGTTATTTAGATATGGATCTTTTGCGCTTTACTACCGCAGGTAGTGTTGATGATGGCAAAAGTACTTTAATCGGCCGATTATTATACGATTCAAAATCTATTTTTGAGGATCAATACGAAGCAATCAAAGCAACGAGTGAAAAACGTGGTGAAGAGTATGTGAATTTAGCATTACTTACTGATGGACTTCGTGCTGAACGTGAACAAGGGATCACAATTGACGTAGCTTACCGTTACTTTGCAACTCCTAAACGTAAGTTTATTATTGCTGATACACCCGGCCACATTCAGTACACACGTAACATGGTTACTGGTGCGAGTACAGCCAATGCCGCCATTATTTTAATTGATGCGCGTAAGGGTGTGATCGAGCAAACAATGCGTCATACATACATTGCTTCCTTATTGCGTATTCCTCATGTTATTGTTTGTGTGAACAAAATGGACTTGGTCGATTTTAAAGAAGAGGTGTTTGAAGCAATTAAAAAAGATTATGAAGCTTTTGCATCTAAATTAGATATTACCGATGTGCATTTTCTTCCAATCAGTGCTTTGAAAGGAGATAATGTAGTGGATCAATCTAAAAATATGCCTTGGTACAAAGGCTCTACACTTATGTATTTGTTGGAGAATTTGCACATAGCAAACGATCAAAATCATTCCGATGCCCGTTTCCCGGTGCAGTATGTTATTCGTCCGATGAGTAATGAATATCACGATTATAGAGGATACGCAGGTAGAGTAGCCGGTGGTATATTGAAAAAAGGAGATGCAATAACAGTTTTACCAAGCGGGTTTACTTCCAAAATAAAAACAATAGAATTAGCAGGTAAAGAATTGGATGAGGCTTTTGCACCGATGAGTGTTACTATTACATTGGAGGATGAAATAGATATTTCCCGTGGCGATATGATCGTTAAAACAGATGATCAGCCTGAATCGACTCAAGATGTGGAGGTGATGGTCTGCTGGTTAAATGAAAAGAAATTGCAAGTGAACGGAAAGTATGCTTTAAAACATTCTACAAAGGATGTTCGTTGTGTAGTGAAAGATGTTCAGTATAAAGTGAACATTAATACTCTTGAACAAATCGAAGATGATAAAGCCGTTGGTTTGAATGATATTGCCCGTTTAACATTACGTACTACTGCTCCTATTGTAATAGATAAATACAAGCAGAATAGAACAACAGGAAGTTTGATCCTCGTGGATGAGGCTACGAATGTAACAGTTGGTGCAGGAATGATCGTATAGTTTTTATACTAATATTCCTTTAAGGAAAATAAATGAGAAGCTGAAATAGATGATCAAGCCGGTTACATCTACCAATGTAGCTACGAAAGGTGCTGAAGAAACAGCAGGATCTAATCCCAATCGTTTTAAAACTAATGGTAGTAGCGAGCCCATTAATGTGCCCCACATCACTACGCCTACTAATGAAAATCCTACTGTGCATGCGATCAGGTACCAATATGGACCGTAATCGGTAACGAAGTACGACCATAAAGCAACTCTTGAAAAGCCAATGATACCAAGCAGTAAACCAATAGCCAATCCGGTATAAAATTCTTTTTTTACAATTTTTGCCCAATCACGAACGGTGATCTCTCCTAAAGCTAATGCACGAATAACAAGTGTAGATGCCTGTGACCCACTATTACCACCACTTGCAATAATGAGCGGAATGAACAAGGCAAGTATTACTGCTTTTGTGATCTGATCTTCAAAGAAACTCATGGCTGTTGCAGTAAGTGTTTCTCCCAAAAAGAGTAGCACCAGCCAGCCGGCTCTTTTCTTGAACATTTGCAGGAAGGAAGTATTCATGTAAGGCTCTTCTAAAGCCTCCATCGCACCCATTTTTTGAACATCTTCTGTTTCTTCTTCCCTTCTAACATCCACCACGTCATCGATGGTGATCTTTCCAACCAAGCGACCCAATGCATCTACCACCGGTATTGCAACAAGGTTGTATTTGTCCATCACGTTAGCTACTTCTTCAGCATCGGTATTGGTCTTTACGGATATAACTTTGGCATCGTAAATGTCGGCTACTTTCGAACGGGTAGGTGATACGACTAATTTTTTTAATGGTAATAGTCCTACTAATTTCTCATCATCATCTACAACGTAGATAGCATAAACCTCTTCCAGATCTTCTGATTGTTCGCGGATCTCTCGAACACATTGCAATGCTGTGCTGTTTACATGAACACGAACAAACTCTTTTCCCATCAAACCACCTGCGGTGTTCTCATCATAGTTCAAGAGGTCAACAATATCGCTTGCTTGCTCGCTATCTTCCAATTGAGCCAATACTTCATCCTGTACTTTATCGGGTAATTCGGCAATAACGTCTGCCGCATCATCCGAATCCATATTGTCGATCAATTGTTCCGCGATCTCCTTAGAGGTCAAAGAAGCTAATATTTCCTCTCTGACATCCTCCTCCAACTCTACCAATACATCGGCAGCGATCTGTTCATCTAAATAATTGTATAAAAACTTTACTTGTTCAAGTTCGAGTTTGTTGAAAATTTCGGCAATATCAGGTGGGTACAACTCTTTCAGTTGCGATTCAATAAACGCTTCATCCCTGCTGTCGATAGCAAGTTGTAAACGCTCAAAAAATTCATCTGTTAATTCGAATTGCATATTGCCAAACTGTTTCTGGCTGCAAAGGTAATATTTATCCCTATTGGATGAACGAAAGCCCTTATTTTATAAAAAGGCCTTAGGTCAGGCTCAAGGAGTAAAACAGTATAAACATTCCGGCTGCAAAAGAGCCTAAAATGAGGAAGAACCCGAATTTATTGCTTTTGATCTTTTTAGAAGAATAGGCCAGTATAAAAAGGGCAATCAGAAGTGTAATGACCAAAAATGAGATTCCGACAATATATTCCATTTGATTTTTTTTGACGAAGTTATATCAGCACTTCAATCAAGAAAATGACATTTAGCAGGATCAGGAATCCTGCAACATATTGGTAAGCGCTACAAAGTCGGCTACCGATAACTCTTCAGCCCGTTTGCTTAAATAAATATTGTCGGCAAACTCCGGTTTTAGTTTAAAAGCCTTAACTGAATTCCGAAGTGTTTTTCTGCGTTGATTAAAACCTGCTTTCACAAGTTGTTTAAAAATCTTTTCGTTACAATCTAATTTTTGCACGTTGTTTCTGACTAGACGAATAACTGCAGACTTTACTTTTGGTGGAGGATTGAATACGTTTTCATGAACGGTAAATAAATACTCAATATCATAATAAGCCTGCAGCAAAACGCTGGTGATGCCATACGTCTTGTTCTTAGGTTTAGCAGCAATTCTCTCTGCTACTTCTTTTTGGAACATTCCAACGACTTCCGGCACCTGATTTTTATGATCGAGGATCTTGAATAAGATCTCGGTAGAAATATTGTAAGGAAAATTGCCAATTACAGCAAAGGTTTCTTCATTAAAGAGTTTAGAAAAATCGAGTTGAAGAAAATCACCGTCAATGATCCTGTTATCTAATGCAGGATAGTTTTTTTGAAGATAGGCAATGGATTCTTTGTCAATATCAATGATGTGCGTTTGATAAGCCGTTTCCTGGATCAGATATTTTGTAAGTACTCCCATACCCGGTCCTACTTCCAATACTTGCTTATACCTGTCCGTATGTTTTAGCGCTTTTACAATATCCAATGCTATATTTTCATCGGTAAGGAAATGTTGTCCTAAATGTTTTTTTGCTCTTACTTGCTCTCTCATTACACGATCTCTAATAGGGTTCGGAATGCAACAAATTTGTTAGCATATTTATCGGCTACTTCTTTTTGTAAGCGGGGAGCATGTTTGGTCTGATATTCTTTCAGGTCATCCATGCTGGCACAAGTGTATTGAATGGAATAGGTAGTGCCTTGCTCTTCGTCCACCAACACTTTACAAATTTTATTTTCTAAAAAATATCCTGTAGCCATTACATCCGGAATGTGTTTGGCTTTCATCCATTGAAGCCATTCTTCCTTTACATCATTTTCAATATTTACTGTAACGTTATAAATGATCATATTTTATTGATTGCTAATTAATACTATCTCCTCTCAATTTACGGAAACGTTTTCTGGCTTCCACTACATATAAACTGCCGGGATATTTTTCTAAAAGTTGTTGATAGAGCTCCTTTGCTTTATCATAGTTCTTGAATTGATTTTCGTTGATGTCCGCTATGTTAAACAAGGCATCATCCGCTAATATATCTTCGCTATAATTTTTTAAGATATCTTCATAAAATACAATTGCTTCAGCATATTTCGCATGCTTTAATTCGATCTGAGCTTTTTTGAAAAGGATCTCATCCGCTAAAGCATGATTAGGAAATGTTTTATTGATAGAGTCTAATAATTTAATTGCCACTTCATCTTTATTTCTGAAAGCAAATAAGTCGGCCATTGCATACATTTCCAGTGGAACTTCATTGGTATCAATAGCCAATGCATCGCTGATCAACAGTGATAGATCCATGGCATCGTTCGCAATAAGTTTGGAGGTGGATCCTTTTAAAACATCCAATTGTGCTTGTGACCAGGCAAAGTCGCCTGTGTAATAATAAATGCGTGCATTTCTGAATTTGGCTTCCTGACCGATCACATCATATTTATTGGCTTTTTCAACTTGTGAATACATAAGTGAAGCATCCCAGATATTGCCTGTCATTAGCATTATATCCGCCAATTCCAATTTGCATTCTGCTTGGACAGGTGCAGATAAAGCAGGCAATGCGATCGTTTCTTCCAACAGTGTCATGGCCTCATCAGCTTTGTTTAGATAAAAAGCTTGCAGATGTGCATAGTTTTTTAAAAGAGGAGCAGTGTTTGCTGACTTCCCCAATTCATTGATGGTTATTACATAATTTTTTTCAAGTTCTAAAAGGTCAGCGCTGGTGTAATTTCCTTTGCTTACAATCTTGGTATAACTCACGTTGAGTAATTCCATGCGCGCATTGGTGTAATAGTAAACATCCGGACCTTTTGCGATGACATATTGATAGGCTTTGATAGCGATGTCATACGCTTCATTTTGGGCAAACAATTGAGCTAAAGCCATCACCCGGTTTCCTTCCTCTTTCTTCCTTTTGTCGAGTGCCTTCCCTTGCACAAAAGCTCCTTCCCAATCTTTTAGTTGTATCTGCATCCAGATCAATAACTCTGAAAGAATTGTTTTATCCGGACTTTGGGAAATACGTTTAAGCAATTCTGTTTTCAAAAGTTCATTTTGCTTGGCATCAGCATCATTTCCAAAACTGGTTTGTAAGGCATTTTGTACACTTTGAATATATGATTCGTTTATTTCAAGTGCATCTAACAACTCGTTGATCATTGCCAAACGATCACCTTTTATTTTATAGACTTCTGCCAACTCAAAGCTATATGGGTAGTTTGTTTGTGAAATTTTTCTGCCGCGCATATAAGTGGCAATGGTGTGATCATATTGGCGGATGGAGTTGAAAGAGTTGGCCAATGTAAATACCTGATCATCTGTTTTGATCATTTTTACAGCCTGATCCCATGTACTCTTCGCTTTGTCAGGATCCTCGTTTTTAGCATACACAGTTCCCAGATCCACCTGAAAATTGAGTTGTTCCGGATTTTGTTTGATGTGTTTCTTAACGATCTTTTCTGCCTTTTTGAAGTCTTTTGTTTCCAATAAACAATTCAAATAAGGGGTATAAAAAAGTTGAGGCGATTTTTTATTATAGAGCTTTTCATAATAATCCAATGCTTTATCAAATTCTTTGTTTTGATAGAATTGTAAAGCCAATTGTTCATCAGTACTTGGTTGCGCAAAGCTGATTGCGCTGCTAAGTGCAAATGATAAAATGAAAAATATGTGTTTGATGTATTTCAATAGCCTATTATTTCAAGGACAACTGCTTTTGCTTCAATGTCCAATCCGTTACGTAAAGTTAATAAACTTCCTGTAACTAAGTGCTCTCCATATCCATGTGGGGCATATAAAACGGCTGTTATTACTTCTGATTTTCCAGGTTCAATAGGCTTTTTGAAGAGTTCGATCTGGCATTCTGTACAGTATTTTCCTGCTCCCTGAAGATAGGCTTGTGGTCGATAAATACCCATCAACTCGTACTTCGCCAAATTTTCGATCAGCAATTTTACTTTGAGGTATTTTTTGTGATAGATCATTTATGGTGTATCAAGTATTAGGTATCAAGTACTAAGAATTTAAATCCTTGTACTTAATACGTGCTACTAAATACTTTTCAAAATTTCCTTTTCAACTTCTTCGCTGTCCCATACTTTTTCGATATCGGGGAATTTAGCCATTACCGCTTTCATGATATCATCTTGTCTGTTTCCTGCTTTGAAAGCATCGGAATAGCGGATATGACTGAAAGTAACCTGACTATATACCGGCATCCATTTATCTGGATGTTTTTCTGAAAAGCGAGCTTCAATTTTCTTTTGTAGTTGGAACATTGGGTCTGCTACATAGTCGCGCATAACATGATAGTTTTGTAATGAAAGGTCTTGAACCCCATCACCATCAGGCTTACGAAGGATCTGGTATTCTTCGAATACTTTCGGCCAGTCTTCCTTATGTTTTTGCATCAATTCCCACATAACTGTGCAATCTTCAAATCCGCAATTCATTCCCTGTCCATAAAACGGAACAGTTGCATGAGCAGCATCGCCCATTAATGCCGTTTTTCCATGTGTCCAAGGATAACAGCGGATGATTGCTAATGCAGATAAAGGATGATTCCCCCAAGCATCTGCAATGTTAGGCATCATCTTGTAAAAGTCAGGGAATGTAGTTTGGAAGAATTCGTTTACATCGGCTTTTGTTTTTAATCTTTCAAACGATTTTTCACCTTTCATTGGCATAAAGAGCGTGCAAGTAAATGAACCATTCTCATTCGCAAGTGCTATTAACATGAATCTGCCGCGTGGCCAAATGTGCAATGCATTTTTTTCTAATGGATATGATCCATCGCTATTCGCAGGCAATAAAATTTCGCGGTATCCATCTTCAATATATTTTTGGCTGTAATCAAATCTATCCAGCGTTTGCATGGAATTGTAGCGTACAGCAGAGAAGGCCCCATCTGCAGCAAAAACTACATCGGAGTTGTATACCTTTTTCTCTTTTGTTTCAGTATGTTCGGTATAAACAATACCTTTTTCCAGATCAACACCGGTACAACGTTCATTATAGAATATTTGTGCATTGCCTACTTGTTCGGCAATGTCCATCATTTTAGCATTCAAGCCACCACGTGAAACCGAGAAGATCGCTTGTCCTTCTTTCCCATACGGTTGGTACGATAAATTACCTTGAAGGTCATGCATCATTCGTCCGTACATGGGGATTGCCATTTTACGGATCTCATCACCAACTCCTACGGTATCGAGTGCTTTCCATCCACGGGTTGATAAAGCAAGATTGATCGATTTACCTGCTGATATATCTGCTTTACGGATATCCGGTCTGCGTTCTACGATCGTTACTTTGTACCCTGCTTTAGAAAGATATACAGCCCAAAGTGATCCTACTAATCCTGCTCCTACAATTGTTGCGGTTTTATTACTCATAATGTTTTTATTTCAAATAAAGTTGAATATTCAAAATTACGAAATGATAAGCATCATTTCTTTA
>JAEUTU010000004.1 GCA_016786925.1 Bacteroidia bacterium | reverse complement strand
TTGGGAAACCGATTCAGTTAATCTGGACATCAAACAAGGAGCAGAAGTGCTTATCATAGAAGTCCCAATGAACTAATAAAAAAAGAACCCTTGAACAATTCAAGGGTTCTTTTTTTATACACGAATACCAATGATCAAAATGTCATCCACCTGTTCCAGTCCTCCCCTCCACTTTTCGATGGTTTCATTTAATTTTTCTTTTTGTTCCTGCATCGATAAATGAGCGATCGTAAGTAGTAATTCCTGCAATTTTTTGTATTTGAATTTCTTTCCTTTTTCGCCACCAAATTGATCGGCATAGCCATCGGTAAAAACAAAAACAGTATCTCCTTTTTGAAGCTGCAAGGAATTATTTGTAAAGCTTTTTAGCTCCTCTCCTATAAACAGTCCAATTGGTTGTTTATCGGCTTTCACTTCCTCCATTTTTCCATCCCTGATATACCACAAAGAATTATAAGCTCCGGCATATTCCAACACATAAGAAGCTGGATCAAAAGAACACAAGGCGATGTCCATTCCATCTTTTACGGTTGACTCTTCCTGTGTTTGTTTCAATGTTTTGGTGATGCCTTTATTTAATTCATTTAATATCAAATTAGGACGTGTTAAACCATGTTCGTTCACCGCCTGATTCAATAAATTATAACCAACAATACTCATAAAAGCGCCCGGTACACCATGTCCTGTACAATCTACTGCCGAAAAAAGTTTCTTGTTTCCATATTGTTCAAACCAATAAAAATCGCCACTCACAATATCTTTTGGCTTATAAAGAACAAAATGCTCCGGAAACATCAATTGAATAAAATCATTGGCAGGCAGGATCGCCTCTTGCAATCGTTTTGCATATTTGATGCTATCCATTACCTCCTTATTCTTCTCTTCGAGAAGTGTACTCTTCTCTTCGATCTGACTGTAGGCCATTTGAAGTTCATTATTCGCCTTTTGCTTTTGCTTCAAATTGCGGTAGATCAAAAAGACAACAATGGAAAGCAATAAGAAACCTAAGAGCAAGAAATTTCGAATGATCGATTGTCTTTTCGCTGCTTCTTTTTGTTCTACTTCTTTTTTCTCTTGAAGCAATTTTGCTTTTTCTGCTTGCTTGGAAAATTCATATTGCAACTCTGCCTGTATCGATTTTTCTGTATTCTCTTTGTTATAGAGACTATCTTTATAATTCTCGAAGATCTTATAATACTTCAATGCATCGTCCGAATTTCCCAAATGCTCATACGCATAACTAAGCGTATTGGCAGTTTGCTTGATCATTTCCATATTCTGCATCTCTACCGCAGCTGCATGACTTTCCAAGGCATATTCAATGGCTTTTTTATAATTTTTTTCGTAATTATGGATCAAGGCTAAATTGTTCCGGATATCAATGGCGCTGTACTTATCACCTAATTTTATTCTTAATACCAAAGAACGCATAAAATAATCGGTTGCGGAAGCATACTTTTTTTGTTCCAAATACACCACACCGATACTGTTATTGATAGCAGCTTCAATAGAAGGATTGTTCAACTGTTTTTGTAAAGCAAGTGCATCGTTGTAATAGTACAAAGCCTGATCAAAATTTTTCATACTGCTATATACATTCCCCACATTGATCTTTGCCTGTGCTATTCCCAACGGTTTTCCGATCTCATTTTTCAGATCCAATGTTTTTTTATAATAACTCATTGCCTTTTCGAACTGTGTCTGGCGCTCATAATTCAAGCCAATGTTATTATAGGCAATGGACATTCCTTCTTTGTCATTCAAACGTTCGTAAGAAGCTAGAGAAGACAAATATTGCTCAATAGCTTTTGAATAATTTCCTTGACGGGAATAGATAATACCGAGCCCGTTAAATGAAGAAGCTTGTCCTTCATCATCCTTAATATATCCCGTGATCTTCGAAGAAAGTGTATAGTAATAGATCCCTTTTTCATTATCGCCTCTGAGCACATGTGAAGCCCCCATTGTTCTTAAAAGCAAGGCTAAACCCTTTTTGTATTCTGTTTTATTATTGCTGATGAAAGCCTTGCCTGCAATAGTGTAGGCTGTATCCGGATTTTCGTACATGAACTCCCATACATAATCATCAATGGCTTTAAAACGAATGGAATCGGAAGAGGATGTGTTATACACATTCAACAGAGAATCTCTCACATTGCCAGCCGTTAAAGACAAAGCAACATGAAACAAACAGATAATGAAAAAAATTCTTAGCCCTTTCACTCTGGCAATATAGAAATAAAAATCATTAAAAAAAATCAGAACCGGATACCGATTATCAGAATATCATCGATCTGCTCCAGATTACCCTTCCATGATTCAATGATCTCGTTTAGTTTAGCTTTTTGCTCTTGCATCGGGAGATGCGCATTGGCCAGTAAGATCTCTTTTAGTTGAGAGTATTTGAATTTCTTTCCTTTGGGTCCACCAAACTGATCGGCATAACCATCGGTAAATACATAAACAATATCACCTTTGTTTAATTCCAATTCATGATTGGTGAATTGTTTGAGCTCTTCGCCAACAAATGCTCCCACAGGATGTTTATCCGCAGCGATCTCTTTTATTTGTCCATTACTCAATATCCACATCGGATTGTAAGCACCTGCAAACTGAATTTTTCTCGTTCCTTTTTCAATACTCAGCAAAGCCACATCCATTCCATCTTTCACAGAGGATGCATCTTCCGTTTGATGAAGCATGCGTGAAATATTCTTATTGACATTGTTCAAGATCAGCGCTGGACGGGTTAATCCAAATACATTCACCGCTTGCTGCAATAAATTATTTCCAACGATACTCATGAATGCTCCCGGTACACCATGTCCGGTACAATCGGCTGCAGCCACCATCACACTATTCCCCCACTCTTCTACCCAATAAAAGTCACCACTCACAATATCCTTTGGCTTGTATAAAATAAAACTATCCGGCAACAATGCTTTCACCTGATTATCGGGAGGAAGAATGGCCAATTGCAAATGTTTGGCATACTTTATACTATCGGTGATCTCTTTGTTCTTATGCTCCAACTGAGCATGTTGAAGTTCGATCTGTTCTTTCTGTTCTTCAATATTCTTATTCTTTTCTGCCAAAGCCAGATTGGCTTTCTGCTTCACCTGATTACGGTTGTATAGCACCACAGCCAATACAAGAATAAACACAAATCCTGCGATCAATAAATTGCGGATCATGGCACTTCTACTCTTTTCTGCCTGCTGATTCAGCAACTGGATCTCACTCTCTTTCTTTAATAATTCAATCTCTTTATTCTTTTTATCGGTATCGTACTTCGTATTCATTTCCGCAATTTTCTCCGCACTTTCAGAAGTGAACATCGAGTCTTTTACATTGGAATATTGAATATAAAAATCGTAGGCTTGCTTAAAATTATTCATCGCGCCATAGGCTTGTGCTGTCATTAAGTACGACTGACTCAATTGCTTTTGTGCTTTTACTTCTTTTGATAAAGCAATGGTTTCCGATAATACATCAATTGCTTTGGAGTTCAAGCCTTGATCCATATAATTCTTTGCCACGGAGAGATAGCCATAAATTAGGTCGTGCTTATTACCTAATTGTTTGTGGATCTCAATAGCCTGATTCGAATAATCAAGTGCTTCCTGATACTTTTTTTGCTCGATCAATATCTCAGAGATATTGGTGAGTGCAGTGGCACAACCTGTTTTAAAATTGATCTCTTTATAATAGTCGTAGGATTTTTTGAAGTATAAAATAGCCACATCCGGCTTCCCTTTGTAATAAGCTACTCCAACAATATTACTATACGCACGGCCCGCTGGCACGTGTAGAGTACGGACATGATAAGGTGCAGGGAATGGATTATGCATACACCTTGCAAGGATGGATTAAAGGAGTAAACAGTAATACGCTACAAACACACAGAGACATGGGCGTTGATGGAGATACTTTACTTCCCAACCCAAATAAAAACTTTGCCAAGGATGGTTTTGGATATACCCTTAATTATTATACAGGAGATTACAAAGCCATTGATTACCTGAAATGGAACAGTGCAACCGACCGTTTTGAAGCAAGTACCTTTGGAAGTGATTTAATTGCTTCAAGGTATAATTTATTTGATGGGAATATATCGAGCATGGTAACAACGATTGTAAAGCCTACCATTACTCCAGGCGATACGGTGCAGTTTGTTCCATTGCCACAGGGTACAGCTTATAAATATGATCAATTGAACCGATTGGTTGAAATGACTGCTTGGCAGAATTTAAATGCAGGAACAAATACATGGGATAGTGGTTTAGCTTATGCGGGAATGTACAACAACAAGTTTACATACGATGCAAATGGAGGTTTATTAACTGCATTAGCAAAGAATCAAACAGGAACTATAATTGATAAGCAAATCTATCAACATCAAACGCTTGCTGGTGAGAGAATCAATAACCGTATTTATGCGATTAATGATTCGGCAGTTGTAACAAGTGGAAATGATTTATTAGACCAGATAACCTTTGATAATACGGCCTTAACTATCAATAGCGCTAATAATTATAGTTATACTGAAATGGGGGAATTGAAATCAAATAAACAAGATAGTATTGATTTGATTACATGGACTCTTTATGGTAAATTAAAATCAGTAACACGTAGTGCTGGATGCTCTAAGAGAAATGTTATATTTGATTACGATGCAGGAAGTAATCGTGTAGCAAAACACATATACACAAGCTCAAATGAATGGATAAGTAGCGAGTACTATATACGTAACGCATCAGGAGAAATTATGAGCACCTATAAAAATGAAGTTGTTGATAGTAGCATGAGTTTTGCCCAAATAGAAAAACATATTTACGGTAGTAATTTAGTTGGTATTGATAAAACTGAAACTGAAATGATAAGTGCCTTGCCAGCACCAAATCCATTTCCTCATACATTAGGAAATAAATACTATACAGGAAATAATCATTTAGGAAATGTATTAATAACATTTACGGATAGAAAGATTCCTGTTGATTTAAATAATGATAGTATCATTGATGAATACTGGCCTGATGTAATATCCTCTAATGATTACGCACCATTTGGAGGAGCATTAACGGAACGAACATTTAATAAAAATACTTTCCCGAATTCTTTTAATGGTAAACGTGATGATAAAGAATTGAATATGCAGGATTATGGAATGAGACCATATATGCAGGATGCAAGATTTGTACCTACTATGGATCCACTAACAAAAAAGTATCCAGAACTTTCTCCTTATCAATTTGCAAGTAATAATCCAATATGGAATATTGATTTAGATGGATTAGAAGGAACTCCATACAGCAACCTTGGACAATCTGACCCAAACAAAAGAGCAGGAACATATAATACTGATTGGGGATTTGCAACTGCATCATCAGCAGGACAAGCAGATAATCAGGGAGGAAGAATAACAGGAACTAAATATTATAATTATTCTCTTCCTTGGACAACTTTATATTTATGGCAAAAACCCGTACCAAGAGTTGTTACCACAACCAATGTAGATCCAAATATTCCTCCGGGAAATCCTGTAAACCAACCACCTGTAAACGTGGTTCGAAATATTAATTTTAATCCAATGTCCCCCGTACTAACAGCAAGTGGAACAAATCAGATAAATCAGATTGCAGCAATGGCCGCCCCAACTCAAGTAGTACAGAATAATGGAGCTGCAATGCCTCAGCCCCCGGTAACAACAATGGGAGTGAATTCGGAAGGATTACCAATGACCACGACAACACAGCAAACGATTCAGCCTGTACAACAAATTACAACAACGAGTACGATTACTGTAAATTTATCAACAGCTTTAGCACAAGATGCCAATTCAACTGCACTATTAACCGCACGTTTTAATGCGATTAGCGCTCAGTTACAAGCTCAAGGAATTGCGCCAGGGAATATTATTCAAGGAACGCAAAATTTTGGTGTTGCTGGGTTGCAAAATGGAAATCAAACAAATTTTCAAATAAACACAACAACAACAACGGCTAATGGAAGTCAATCAACAACGACAACAACAGTTACAGACTCAACTTATGAAAAAAATTAATAACCATTTCAGTAAATTTTTATTTATTTCGCTTGCAGGTCTTATTATATCTTCTTGTGGACAAGACAATCCAATGAAGAGGAATAATACTACTGATAGTGCATTGGTGGCATTTCAAAAAGGAGAAAAATTTATCTTCACTGATTCTGTTCAAACTTATTTTATTACCAATTCAAATAAAGGAACAAGAATAGATATAAGCCCTAATTCTTTTGTTTTTGAAAATGGTACTTCACCTGTTGAAGATGTTGTTATTGAAATAAAAGAATTTGTTTCTCCTGCTGATTTTATTTGGAGTAAATTATCTATGCAAGGAAAAAATGGACTGCTAAAATTAGGTGGAGCGATCTATATTGAGGCTAAATCAGGAGATAAGGCATTAAAGCTAAGAGAAGGGAAAACAATAAAAATAAGTTTTCCTGTTGGTAGTGATCCTCAAAAAATGAATTTATATACGGGTACAATAAAAGATGGATATATAGAATGGGGGCACATATTAGATTCTATTCAGCCCCCACCTAATATTAATGATACTATTATTCTGGAAGGAGGCATTAAGGGAATTAGTTTTGCTTCAAAATTTGACTATTACTCGTTCAATTCTACTGAAGTGGGATGGCTTTTTTGTGGTTACGAATTAAAAAAAGAAAACACGACTAAGCTATCTTTGTCTATTGATACAACGATTATTCCTAATACAAAAATTTTATTTAATGATATAAAAACTATAGGTGTTCCTGTTTATGAGAATGGTTATTTAATATTCCACAATATTCCTATTGGAGAAAAAGCAACATTGTTTGGTTTTTATCAAGAAGATGGTGCAAAATTTTTTATGTATCGAAAGGATGTAATCGTGGGAAATAACATGATAGAAAATTCCATTTTTAAAGAAGTAAGCTTAGATCAGTTAAAGGCAGAAATAGAAACGATAAAGTGGTAGATTAAGATTACTTAAACAAACTACAAACTATTCATTTTAGCATTTTTAATAAGTGCATCCAACGTATAAAGGATGTGCTCTTTATCCTTGTCAGGAAAAGAAGCAATATCATTTAATCGTTTAAGCATGGTTTGATCTTTTAAAATAGCAGCTTCTTTATTTTCTCCAAGCAAATACCCCACAGTAGTATTTAAAGCATTAGCAAGTTTTACCAATACATCAATAGTAGGCTTCACTTCATCCCGTTCATATCTTCCAATGATAGAATGATGGGCATCTAATTTTTTGGCGAGTTCATTTTGAGATAAGCCTTTAGCTTCTCTGCATTCCCTAAGTTTTTTACCGAAAGACATTTTCATATTGAACAGTATATGCTATTAAAACAACCTTTTTTAGCTGTTCAAACAAAAATACTGCGCTTAAAGTGAATAAAAAAATCATAAATTACTTTGCAAATGAACAACATTTTCTATTTTTGCACAACATATGCACATATAAAAATAATTTCAGCAATGGAAACAGCAGCACAACTCAATACCGAAAAACCTGAGCACATCACTTACAACACAGAAGAATTGGGCTTTACCGTACTCGGAGGCATACGTTTAGAAGGTTTAGACCGTATGCGTGTAACATTAAAAATAGAAGTGATAAACAGAAAATTTAAACATTATGTCAATAATCCCGAGATTGCAAACCTTGCTATCCGCCACAACATCGATTTATACAATGATACCCAAGTTGATAAACTCATCCGTAAAACAGCCGATAAATTAGAAGTAGGCACAACAGCAATAGCCAAAAGCATTGCAGACATTACCAACCAGTTAGAAATATACCGTTTGCAAAAAATAGAAGAACAGGAAAAAACACAGGACAAACGCAAAGTATTAACACCGGAAGAACACACAGCAGCAAAAGAATTTTTATCAGCAGAAAATTTAATGAAACGTACCGCAGAAGCAATACAAAAAAGCGGAGTAGTAGGAGAAGAAAACAACGCACTGCTGATGTACACCATTTTTACAAGCAGAAAAAGAGAACATCCCTTGCATATTATTTCTTTAGGAAGCAGTGGAATGGGCAAAACCTATTTACAGGAAAAAGTATCAGAACTTATCCCCGATGAAGACAAAGAAGAAATTACTTCCCTTTCCGAAAACGCATTTTATTACTTTGGAAAAACAGAACTTAAAAACAAACTTATTTTAATTGAAGATTTAGACGGAGCACTAAGCAGTTTATTTCCACTTAGAGAATTACAAAGTAAAAAACGCATCACCAAACGCATATCCATTAAAGATAACAAAGGCAATACAAAAACAATCAGCGTAACGGTAGAAGGTCCTATATGCGTTGCAGGATGCACCACCCATGAAACCATTTATGAAGATAATGCCAACCGTTCATTTTTAATTTACTTGGATGAAAGCAAAGAACAGGACGAACGCATTATGCAACGCCAAAGGGCACAAAGTGCAGGGCTTATCAACTTACAAGCCGAGAGAGAAATAAAAAACCTAATGCAGAACTGCCAGCGCATTTTACAGCCGATTACAATAATAAATCCTTTTGCAGAATATTTGAAATTACCTGTAGAAGTATTTAAGCCACGCAGAACAAACACACACTATTTAGCATTTATAGAAGCAATTACATTTTATCATCAGTATCAGAGAGAGCAGAAAGCAGATGAAACAACAGGAGAAGTTTACATAGAAACCACACTTGAAGATATTGAAGAAGCAAACAAATTAATCAAAGAAATACTTTTGCGAAAAAGTGATGAACTGAATACAGCTTGCCGCAGGTATTTTGAATACTTAAAAGCATTTTTAAAAGCAGAAAACAAAACAACATTTACAAGCAAAGAAGCAAGACAGGCATTAAAAGTGAATCATAGCAATCAAAAGCGGTATATGCTTCAATTATTGCAAAACAACTACATCAAAAAAAGCACAGGCACAAAAGCAAAGGGCTATCATTATGAAATCGTAAGCTATGAAGAATACGAAACACTAAAAAATAGTATCAGCACTGTATTAGATGATATTTTAAACAAATTAAAAAAACTCTCCCCTTTTGGAAAAGATGGAAAGAAATTGAACAGTTCAGTAGTGGTTCAATCACAGAATGAACCACTCAAACCCAACAGGAGAAAGCCAAAGACAAAAGAAGTTCAAAAGTTCACAGACGGGCATACCAGCATTGAAAATTAATGAGACCGTTTTTTTGCAAAAAAATCGTAGTCGAATTAATCCTGATGCGAAGCAATCGGGAACTAATAAATGAATGAATTAATACCTCGATAAATGAAAGCTTTAAATTTAAAAAGTGAATCCTTTCGTTATGTAGAAAAAAGTTTTGGTGAATGGCTGGACATATTGGGTTATGCGGAATATACCGTTTACAGTATGCCCAATTACATCAGAGAATTTTTATATCACCTGGAGCAACAAGGAAAAACACAACTCAGTCAAATAAACAATAAAGTCATTAAAGAATATTACAATGAACTCAAACAGCGTCCCAATGCAAGACGGGGCGGTGGTTTAAGCAATAACTATTTAAATAAGCACCTGCAAGCAATGCATAAATTTTGCGATTATCTTCGACAAAGTGGTAGGCTCATACTTCCAAAACTAAACATACATAGACAGGAAAAAGATGCACAGGAAGTAAACACCATCACTCAGGAAGAAATAGAGCAATTATACAAGGCTTGCGAAAGTGGCAACCCCTGGCTTGAAAAATATGATTTAAGAGATAAAGCCATGCTTGCTGTACTATACGGTTGCGGATTAAGAAGAAATGAAGCCTATCATCTTGATGTAAGCGATATACTTTTTGATCGCAGGTTAGTGCATGTAAGAAAAGGAAAAAATTATAAAGAACGTTTTGTACCCATCGGGAAAACCAATTTAAGTTACCTGCAAAATTACATTTATGAAAGCAGACCGGAATTTGTTAAAGGCAAGAAAGAGTCCGCTTTATTTATCAGCACGCAAAAAAAGAGAATGCAGGGACAAAGCATGCTACAGCGGCTAAAGCTACTAACGGTTAGAACTGAAAATTTTACGCTGATGGAAAAAAATATAGGTTTACACACCCTGCGCCATTCGATAGCAACACACTTGCTCGAAAACGGAATGAGTTTAGAAAGCATTGCACGATTTCTTGGGCATTCATCATTGGAAAGCACACAAATTTACACACATCTTTTACAACCTGAAACATGAAACACGAACAAACAACAGCACTTACATTATCCGAAGAGCAACTAAAAGAGTCATTTGAAGAATACCTCATTATTAAACGATACAGCAAAAGCACGATACAAGGAATGATGCTTACAGCGGAACGATTCAGAGCTTTTACAAAAGAACAAAATATTCCTTTGGAAAATATCAGCTATGCAGATGTAATGGCTTATATTCAAATACTCAACAAACAAGGCACTAAACAAAAAACACAAAACACCTATGTTGCAGCCATTAAAAGATACATAGATCATTTAGTTACGCTTGGCATCATGCCATCCAACCCGACAGAACATATAAAATTACAAGGAACAAATCAGCGAAATTTATATCAGGTACTTAATTTAGAAGAGCTTGAAAAGCTTTATTATCAATATCCGGCAAGCCATCAAAGAGAAATACAACAATTAGTGGCAAAGCAAAACAAAATTATAGTAGGCTTATTAGTATGGCAGGGATTGAGAACAGAAGATTTATGCAGGCTTACAATAACAGATTTAAAATTAAGAGAAGGAAAAATATTTATTCCCGGAGGAAGAAAAACCGAGCAAAGAACATTGGAATTAAAATCACATCAGGTCATAGAAATGATGGATTTTATACATGAAACAAGAAAAGCAATTATGCAACGAAACAATATACAAACACAACAGCCTGCCTTGTCGGCAGACAGGCTTTTTATCGGAGTGGCAGGAAGTTCGGAAATATACAGTATAATGAAAAGTATTGTAGCACAACTCAAAAAGCAAGAACCCAAACTAAAGAATGTAAAACAAATCAGGGCAAGTGTAATTACGCTCTGGCTCAAGCAATACAATTTAAGAAAAGTGCAGTACATGGCAGGGCATCGTTATGTAAGCAGTACCGAAAAATTTAAGATAAACGATTTAGAAGGCTTACAGGAAGAACTAAATAAATATCATCCCATTGCTTAAAAAGAACAAATACACAAGCTCCACAAGCTGCAAATGCCATTACCCGCGCATATTTGCAGCTTGTTCCGTTCTCTTCCCTTCTGTTGTTTTTTAGGTCATAGTTTTTGTATCAGCCCACAGCAGCACATTGCAAAAACAAGTTTTGCAATAAGCTGCACCACGAAAGAACAAAAAACAATGCCATAAAAAACAACCCAAAGCATTTTAACATAATGTGGCGTTATAGGGACTGAAAAAGCCCTATAACAACATTATGTTAAAGTGCCGCACAGCCAACCCGCAGCCTACACACACGTTCCAGCCAATAAAATAAAAAAGCTTGGCAGAGCCAAACAATTTTTATTTTATTCGCTTCCACTCCGATAAGGTGGCAAAATCCCGATTAAAATCGGGAACTTGCCCATAAGTGCGCATCTCCCTACCCGGTCGGTCAAGGCGCTTGCCACAGGCGTATGGTATTTTGTTTATGAAATATTTTTATAAATACTGAATTTTTTATAGAATCGTATTTAAACCAATAAAAATATCAATATGAGATTACAAGTAGGCAGATGTTACATTTTAACAAGCAATGGAACAGTAAAAAAGTTTAGAGTAGTTAAAAACATATCGAATAAAAAAATATACATTCGATATTGTAAAACCCAAATAGAGGAAGAGTTTTTTACTGAAACTGCTTTAGGTGGTTTTGATGGATACCCTTCTATAGAGGAGTTTGATTGTATGAATTGTGATGGTAGTGAATCTGTATAATAAGGAAATTTGTTCAAACAATGTGTAAGGTGCAGACTTGATGTACTTTTATTTTATAGCTACACACCTTATCTGCAAAAAAGCTTTGCCTTTTTCAGCTTTTGGAAAACAAAATCCTCAAAGTCTGCATCTTTTTTGCATATTCCACGCTACTGATGCGTACAGGATTAGTACAACCTTCCGCGCGGAATAGCCTGTTAATCTTTGAATAAAAATACTGCTCCGCTTGGATGCTCATTTTTATTGATAGATACGCACGAGCTCCACACCGCCAAATATCAATCAATAAAAATCGAGCGATGAAAAAATAAATATTGATTTTTACTTGAGTTTTAAAAATGAGTTTATTAATTTTCAAGGTAAACATCTAAAATTTATAATTTATGGCACATCCTTACATTAATTGGACAAAAACCTACAATCTAAGCCACGTTAACGGTAGCTTCAACATTTACATTTCATCGCATAAATCTGGATATTTTTATGGAGCGATTATGTATTACACGCAAAAAGGTGCTTGGGTAGAACAAACAGAACCGCATTTTGCATTTAAGCTTAAACAGTTTGCAGGAGCAACGGAAGAAGAGGTTTATCAGAAGTGTATTAAATGGGTAGAGAAAAATTTGCCAGGAAAATACACGATTATGGAAAAGGAAATCAGAACATTTTAATCGGGTTAAATCCGTATATCAGCCGTAGCTGAGCCGTATCAAAGTCGTACATAGTAATAGATGTATGCTACAACTCTTATAGGTGTAAACAAAAAAAGCCCTCCTGCAAAAGCAGGAGAGCTGACTATAAATAACAGATAACAGTTAGAACAATTTCACTGACTTCATGCAGTTATCTTGTGCAAGCAAATAATCTGTAGAGCCGATACGTTGGAAAAACTCAATACCAATACACTGTACAACGCTTACAGTAGCTGTCATGGTTGGAGTGCCCGGCAAGTTAGCTACAAGCGTAAAGTTAACAGGAACAGTGCTGCTAAGTGAAGTAATCGCAGAATAATTAACCGCACCCAAAGTATTTAGCAAAGGATCTGTAGGGTCATAATGCAAAGTTGTTCCATTGTAAACATAATCAGATACTACACCGATTGCCTGTAACAAACGAAAGTGTGTTGCACCTGAAGGCGCATCAATAAAACTACTTGGTAAAAATGCAGGAACAGTAATTGTTCCCTCCAAACGGTCAGTATCATTGCTGAATGTAAACGGAGCATTAAAAATACTTGAAAAGCTTACCGCATTATTAAAATCAAGATTCTCTAACATGGTTCTGTTAGCACTCAGTGTAATCGGTCGTTGACCTCTTACACCGATACCACGTAAATTGATTTCTTTAAACAGCTTCGTTAATCGTGAAGCTAAACGAGGGTCGCCCATTGTTTGGATAGCAGTAACAAGTGCCAGGCGCAAAGCTTTTGCGGCAGTTGCCGAAGCTCCAAACTCTGTATTGTTCTCTCGCGTACGTGCGAAAGCTGGGTCTTTTAGGATTTTTTCTTTACTGGGTCCGTTAGCCGTTTTGGCTAAATCCTTACCTCCGGACCGATAAAAGCTAATACCACCGATATTGCCTTTAAGCTTAATTAAGCCGATTTGTTTACTCATATTTTATTGGTTTTTAAAGGTTTTTGTAAAGTGGCATCATGTAAGGATGTTTATTAAAGGAGTGCAACGGATGTGATACGAATACGGGTTACATTTTTAACAAACTTTTATTGCTTGATAAAAAGCAATAATAATGAGAGATAACCGTTTGGGCATGCTTTATTATAACTCTGTTTTAAAGCAAAAAAGAGCGCGATAAATTAGTATTGCATTGAAGTATTTCATACATTTGAAACATAAATTTTAAACACAGCGACAATCTAAAACGTGCGATTTTATTACACATATAGCGATACAACTACTAAAGAGAAAACATTTTTTTCTTTTTTTGAATGCTATAAAAAATTGGGTGTATCAGCAAAAATCGGAGTTAATTATTATACACTCCGGCCATTCCTTTGGAATCTTTTAGCTGTGCATAGATCACTACTGCTTTTTGAAAATACTCCTGCGCTTTATCCAGATCACCTTGTGCCCAATAGATCAAGCCTACATTGTTGTAGGAACTCGCCATACCTTTTTGTTCGCCCAAGGCTTCATCCATCTCCAGGGAGATCAAATAATATTTTAAGGCTTTATCATAATTCCCCTGATTCCAATAGATCAAACCAATGTTATTATAAGAGGTGGACATGGCACGCTTGTCTTTCAACTCTTCATTGATCTTCAGCGCAAGCATATACAACTCCAATGCTTTTTCATTATTGGATTGATAGGAATTGATCATGCCCAATACATGATATGCATTGGCCGTTCCTTTTTTGAAATTGATGTTTTGAGAAAGCGTTAAGGCTTTATTGGCGTATTCTTCAGCCGTCTTCGGTTCGTTGTTCTTGTATTCAGAGGCTAACTTCACATAACAATTCACCAAGACTGTATCCTGAGGCTTTTTGGCGATCACAGCCAACAAACTATCCACGTTCTTTTTATCCTGAGAAAAAGCTCCAGCAACAAAAAGCAATAGTAAAAAAGTGAGTATGCGGTGTTTCATAAAAGTGTTAAAGCTATTGCAATATATCATAAAAATAAGAGTCTGCAAAATCGTCAGACCAATTTAACTTTTATAGTCAAAAAGGCATTAAAAATCAAGCAATTAAGACAAATAGGCTTGAAATTGTATTGAAAAGCGACTTGGAATATACTTTGACAATAGGAAGACGTAAAATTTTGTAAACTATCTCTTATGAATCTAAATAATTTCACGATCAAATCGCAAGAAGCAGTGCAGCAAGCAGTGCAAATTGCAACAGTAAACGGCCAACAAGCAATTGAAAATGGCCATATTCTAAAAGGAATTTTAGAAGTGGATGAAAACGTAACGCCTTTCATCTTAAAAAAATTAAATGTAAACACACAGATCTTTGAAAAGGCTTTGGATAAGATCGTAGAAGGCTATCCGAAAGTATCGGGTGGTCAGCCGTATCTTTCCAACTCAGCCAACCAGGCTGTTGCGAAAGCTTCTACGTATCTGAAAGAATTCGGAGATGAGTATGTTTCCATTGAGCATTTATTATTAGCAATTCTTTCTACCAAAGACACCATCTCTCAATTATTAAAGGATAATGGTGTAACCGAGAAAGATCTAAAAGCAGCTATTGCTGAGCTAAGAAAAGGTTCGAAGGTGACCAGTCAAACAGCGGAGGACACGTATAACTCTTTGAATAAATATGCCATTAATTTAAATGAGCAAGCAAAGAAGAATAAACTCGATCCTGTTATCGGAAGAGATGAAGAGATCAGACGTGTGTTGCAGATCCTTTCTAGAAGAACAAAGAACAATCCTATCCTTGTGGGTGAACCGGGTGTTGGTAAAACAGCCATTGCCGAAGGTTTAGCACACCGTATCATCAATGGTGATGTTCCGGAGAACTTAAAATCTAAACAGATCTTTTCACTCGATATGGGTGCATTGGTGGCCGGAGCAAAATACAAAGGTGAATTTGAGGAACGATTAAAATCAGTGGTGAAAGAAGTTATCTCTGCCGAAGGTGAGATCATTCTGTTCATTGATGAGATCCACACACTTGTAGGTGCAGGAGGCGGAGAAGGTGCTATGGATGCTGCGAACATCTTAAAACCGGCCTTGGCAAGAGGTGAATTAAGATCGATCGGTGCTACCACCTTAAACGAATT
>JAEUTU010000102.1 GCA_016786925.1 Bacteroidia bacterium | reverse complement strand
CCAACATCAAAAAGGAAAGTGAAAGTAATATGATCGTTAACCGGATCTTCATCATTACAAAAATAAGGAATTAGACCGTTTTACGTGTTAAATTTATAAGGAGTTTCTAACAAAAATCTGTTAATCGTCAAACCCTTTATTTCCTTGTAAGCCTCCCGTATGAACGGCAATGATGGTGCTGTTTTTAGGGAAATGATCGTTTTGGATCAGCTCCATGATGCCATACATCATTTTGGCGGTATAAACATGATCGAGCTGGATCTGATGTTTTTTCTGAAATGTTTTGATGAACGCACTTAACTCAGGACTTGTTTTGGCATATCCACCAAAGTGAAAATCTTCATTGATCTGCCAATTGTTTTTATCCTCCTGTCCGAAACGCTCTAACCAATTTTTTACTTCCTGTTGGATATAATTTTCTGCTTTCAACACTTGAAAGCCCAAAGCTTTTTGTCCTTCTTTCAAGGAGAGTATAATTCCGGAAGCTGTAGCTCCTGTTCCGCAGGCACAACAAATAATATCAAATGGAATGCTGATGGAAGAAGTAATTTTCATGCACCCCTTTACGCCCTCTGTGTTTGATCCTCCTTCAGGAACTATATAAACATCTTTGCCAAATGTTGTTTCTGTGTATGCAAGTAGTGCTGCTTTGTCTCTATACAATTCACGCGATACAAAATGCAAATGCATTCCATTGGCTTTTGCCAATGAAAGTGTTGGGTTATTCTTTGAACTTTCTTCTCCGCGAATGATCCCAATTGTTTTAAATCCATATTCTTTTCCGGCAGCAGCAGTGGCGGCAATATGATTGGAAAAGGCACCGCCAAAAGTAAGGATCGTGTCTTTTTTTTGCTCCCTGGCAGCTATCAGATTGTATTTGAGTTTGTATAATTTATTCCCCGAAATTTCAGGATGATTCTGGTCGGTACGCAACATGAATAAACGGATCCCTTTTTCATCCAGAAATGGTTCAATTATTTGCTGCAAAGGAGGAATAAAATTCGGCTCATCCATGCTGTAAAATTAGTATTTTTGCGCTATGGAAAATATTCCGCCAAAAAATCAGCTGGAGCCCGATGATTATTATCTGACTCCCGAAGGTTATAAAGTATTTACTGAAAAGTATTTACTCAAGCGCGGGTATTGTTGCCAGAATGGTTGTCGCCATTGTCCTTATGGTTTCAATAAAACAAAAGGACGCATCGAAAAGAAAAAATAAATTTTTTAGTTAATTAGCTAATCAGCTAATTGGCTAATCAGCTAATTAAAATGATATGACATTCAAAGAACAAATATTACAGGGTATCCCATCTGAGTTGCCACCGGCAAAGGAGTATGAAAAGCAGATCAATCACGCACCTAAGCGCAAGGAGATCCTGAATAAAGAAGAGAAAAAGCTGGCGATCAGAAATGCATTGCGCTATTTTGATAAAAAGCATCACGCTGTTTTAGCAAAAGAGTTTGCACAGGAATTGAAAGATTACGGACGTATCTATATGTACCGTTTTCGTCCCGATTATAAAATTCATGCCCGTCATATTAACGATTATCCTCATCAATCGAAGCAGGCGGCTGCTATCATGTTGATGTTGCAAAACAATCTGGATTATGCCGTGGCACAACATCCGCACGAATTGATCACGTATGGTGGTAATGGTGCTGTGTTTCAAAACTGGGCGCAGTATCTCTTAACCATGAAGTATCTGGCGGAGATGACCGATGAACAAACATTGGTGATGTATTCCGGTCATCCGATGGGATTATTCCCTTCACATAAAGATGCACCACGTGTGGTGATCACCAATGGTATGATGATCCCGAATTATAGCAAACCCGATGATTGGGAAAAATTCAATGCTTTGGGTGTAACACAATACGGACAAATGACGGCAGGATCATACATGTATATCGGTCCGCAAGGGATCGTACATGGAACAACCATTACGGTGATGAATGCTGCGAGAAAAATTTCTAAATCGGAAGAAGATAGAAAAGGGAAGTTGTTTGTTACTTGTGGTTTGGGCGGAATGAGCGGTGCACAGCCAAAGGCCGGAAAGATCTCCGGATTGGTGACCATTGTTGCCGAGATCAATCCAAAGGCAACAAAAACGCGTCATTCACAAGGATGGGTAGATGAAGTGTTTGATGATCTGACACAATTAATAGAGCGTGTAAAAAAAGCACAGGCAGCTAAAGAAGGTGTATCTATTGCTTATCAAGGAAATGTGGTAGATCTGTGGGAACGATTAGTAAAAGAAGATGTTAAAGTGGACATTGGTTCCGATCAAACCTCTTTACATAATCCATGGGCGGGAGGATATTATCCTGTTGGGATTTCGTTTGACGAAGCCAATGAGATGATGGCCAAAGAGCCGGAGAAATTTAAAAAAGAAGTACAGAAAACATTGGTGCGTCATGCTAATGCAGTGAACACTTTAGCTGCAAAAGGAATGTATTTCTTTGATTATGGAAATGCCTTCTTATTAGAGGCAAGTAGAGCAGGAGCGGATATTGTAAATCCTGATGGAACCTTTAAATATAAATCCTATGTACAGGATATTTTAGGACCAATGTGTTTTGATTATGGATTCGGACCATTCCGTTGGGTATGTACTTCCTGCGATCCGAAAGATCTGCAAACAACAGATGAGTTGGCTTTAGAAGTGTTGGAAGATATGTATAAGAATGCTCCTCAGGAGATCAAGCAGCAATTGAGTGATAACATCATCTGGATAAAAGATGCAATGAAGAACAATCTGGTGGTAGGCTCGCAAGCGCGTATCCTGTATGCCGATTCAGAAGCGCGTATTCGTGTGGCAGAAGCATTCAACAATGCCATCAAATCAGGAAAGATCTCTGCACCGGTAGTGTTGGGTCGCGATCATCACGATGTATCCGGAACAGATTCTCCGTATCGTGAAACATCTAATATTTATGATGGCTCCAGTTTTACGGCAGATATGGCGGTACAAAATTTTGTGGGCGATGGATTCCGTGGTGCTACCTGGATCAGCTTGCATAATGGTGGTGGAGTAGGTTGGGGAGAAGTGATCAATGGTGGCTTTGGAATGGTGCTGGATGGAACCGCTGATAGCGACAGACGATTAAAGTCGATGTTGTTCTGGGATGTAAACAATGGAATTGCACGAAGAAGCTGGGCAAGAAACGAAGAATCCTTATTTGCTATTAAGCGGGAGATGCAACGCACGCCTCAATTAAAAGTAACCTTGCCGAATATAGTGGATGATGGTCTGTTAAACGATCTGTTTTAAAAAATAAAAGCCTTGAATTAAACCTCAAGGCTTTTTTATTGTCAATAAGCTATAAAATATTGATTTGTGGCACAAAATCTGTTTAAGATTAAAATGACATCCCTCATGTGCTTATTGTTTAATAAGTTCTAAATTTGAATATGATGAAAAAAGTATCAATAATGCTTTTTGTATGGATATTGAACATGATATCCTTTCAAACGTTTGCTCAAACGAAACAAGCACCCGATTCATTGGGATTGCCGGGCGATAATCTGAATTTATATGCAGTGATGAAATTGTTTCAAGAGTCGGAAACATTAGAAGGTTTTGAGAAAAAATTAAATACAGAATCCTCTAAAGTAAATAACCTGGACCTGAATGGCGATGACAAGATCGACTACATCCGTGTGATAGATAATGTGGATGGTAAAGTGCACAATATTGTAATGCAGGTACCGGTGACTGAAAAAGAGAATCAGGATGTGGCTGTTTTTATTGTAGAAAAGAATGATAAAGGAGAGGTGCAGATCCAGTTGGTGGGAGATGAGGATCTGTATGGAAAAGATTATATCATTGAGCCGAACTATACGGATAATGCAGGGAAAGGAGAAACACCGAATCCCGGTTATACCAAAACATCATCAACCAAGCAAGTGGATGAAAATGGAAATACCACCATCATTAACAACTATACTGCTTATGAAACAGCAGCCTGGCCGGTTGTAACGTACATATATACCCCTAGCTATGTTGTATGGGTGTCACCATGGCATTATTGGTATTATCCTCCGTATTGGAATCCATGGAGACCTTGGTTCTGGCACCATTATTATGGATATCACTATCACTGGCATCATCATTATTATGGTCATTATCACCATCCATTTTATTACAGAAGTCCAGGTGCAAGAACGGTTTATTACGGACAAAGAAGAGCAAGTTCTATAACCTATAATAGCAGAAGACAGGCAGGTGAATTTAAAGCTACTTATGCACATCCTGAAACAAGAAAAGATGGATCAGCCTTGTACAAAAAAGATAATGTTGCTAAAGGTGAACGTGTAAACAGTGGAGAAAAAGGGAATTCAACGAATAATTCCAATTCAAAAGCAAACAATAATGCAAGAGGCAATGGGTCAAAAAATGAAGGGAATAGTACATATAAAGAGAAACCTTCAAATAATTCCAATAAGGTAAATCCTTCAACATCTAAACCTCATTATAATAATCCTAAGTCGCAAGGGCAAAAGCCAAGTGGGGTAAAGCCATCTAACAAACCGGTTTCTCCATCACGTTCAGCTCCCCGTCAATCATCAGGAAGTAAATCAAGTGGTGGTAAAAAAGGCGGGCGATAACTAGATCTTTAAATAAAAAAGCGTGTAGAAATCCTCTACACGCTTTTTTATTTATGATCGTTGATCGATTATTTCTTGTACAACAGATAATGTTTTACAACAGTTGTAGCTCCTTCTTTGGCTGCTTTGATCTCTACTTTTTCATCGATAGGTTTATAACCTTTTACTTCAATTTTTATCTGGTAAGTTTTGTTTGCTAATAAAGTGATAAAGTATTCACCACTACCTTCGCTAGCATTCGTACTTGCTACTTTTGCTCCAGTTTCATCCAAGATAAGGATCTCCGCTTCCATTCCTGTTCCAGCTGTCGCATCAAATACATCTCCTTTTAAGATCGCCATTACCGGACCATTTGCCGCTTTTGGCTTCATGTCTTTTTCAAGAACAGGATAGTTTGCCAGATCAACTTTGTATAGATCGCGTTCACCAAAACCACCGGTTCTGTCGCTCGTAAAATAACCTGTTTGTGCATCTACTGATAATGAGAAGCAATAGTCGTTCTTTACAGTATTGATCGGATAGCCTAAGTTGACAGGGGTTGACCATTTTCCGTTTTCATTTACTGTTTTGAAAATGTCATATCCACCCATAGAGTTATGTCCTTTAGAAGTAAAGAACAATGTTTTTCCATCAGGAGCTAAGAATAAACCACCTTCATCTTCAGGAGTATTGATATCGGCACCAATATTTACAGGTGTCTTTTCCCATTCCGATTTTGTTTTTTTCTTTAAAACATAGATATCACCATGTCCGAATCCACCTTTACGTTCGCTGATGAAATAAAATGATTTTCCATCAGGAGAGATACAACCTCCACCTTCCCAATACGTAGTATTGATAGGTTTTCCCATAGAGCGTGGAGCTCCCCATTTTCCGGAAGAACTGATCTTGGAAACATAAATATCGCCACCTCTTGATTCTGCTTCGATATCATTTTTGTATAAGTAGATCTGTTTTCCATCGGGTGATAAACTGGTACAAGCATCATGTCCATCGGTATTGATAGATCCCGGGATCAATTCTGCATTTCCCCATGCTTTTTTAGTCGTATCCCATTTAGAGATATAGATATCCTCAAAGTATCCATTGTCGCCATCTTTGTCTAATGCACTTGTTTTGCCCGGTCTGCGTGATGTGAAGATCAATGTTTTCCCGTCTGCGCTCACCATGGGTGCCTTATCATCGTATTCAGAGTTGA
Source organism: Bacteroidia bacterium (assembly GCA_016786925.1). Taxonomy (GTDB): domain Bacteria; phylum Bacteroidota; class Bacteroidia; order 2-12-FULL-35-15; family 2-12-FULL-35-15; genus 2-12-FULL-35-15. Next base: position 4,628 of record JAEUTU010000102.1, on the reverse strand, counting down.
TATTATCGCCCATGTTTACCACAGTAACATTTGCAGGTTTTTCAATTAATTCTTTTGCTGTGTTAACTTGTTTGATGTATCTGTCGATCTCCGCATCTTCTGCTTTTTTGCTGTCGCCTACCAATGCTTTGTAGAATGCATATTCAGCAGCAGCTTCTGTAAGTTTGCCATTCATGTGATAGATCTTGCCTAATATTAAAGCCGTATTTTCATATGCTTTTTCATCAACGCTTTTTGCTTTTTCAGCAATTTCCTGCGCATCACTGTATTGCTTCATCTCGAAATGACATTCTGCGATACGGCCCATTACATTGGCATCATTAGGCTTTCCTGCCAAAACATCTTTGTAAATACTCAGTGCTTTTTGGAAATCACCGGCATAAAAGCTTTGTTGTGCATTAAACATTTTGATCTCGTCTTCGCTCTTCTCGATCACATTTTTCTTTTGTGCATTAACGGTATTAAATGATACCAGGCACATCACCAACAGGTATAGTATTTTCTTAGCCATAATTTTTGAGTAAAAAAGTTCAAATCAACTAAAAACAAATATATTGATTATAGTTAAAATATAAAAACTTTATTTTCAGAGGCTTTTCAGATGTTTTAAAAACAGCTCCAGTGCTTGTTTTTTAGGCTGGTCGAAGGGATAACTGATATTGTTTTTGAGGTAATAGGCTACATCCGTAGCATAGGTGCCATTGGCAGCGATCTCATCACTTACCGTGTCGATGGCTTCTATGCCTTTTTTTAGAGCTGAATTGAACTCTTGTATGAATTCCGCAGGCAGTGGTTTGTTGGCCACCCAGCAGGCAAAAACAAAGGGTAAGCCGGTCAGTTTTTGCCATTCTTCTGCCAGGTCATAGCGGTATGGATATTTTTCTTCTATACCAAATGTTCTGTCGCCAATGATCACCGCTGCGGTACTGCCTTCTATTTGTTCTTCAAAATTGGTATCCGCTTTTTTCCATTCAGGATCGATCTTCCAATGTTCTTTGGCTAAAACTTTAACCAGCGTAACGGATGTGCGCGATTGATAGTCGAGCAGTATGGTTTTGATCTCGTTTAAAGGGACTTGGCTGTATAAGCAAACGGAGGCAACTTTCCCGACTGCACCAATGCAATAGTCGCTGATGATGTGCGACTCTTTTAACAAAGGAATGACAGCCACAGGAATTAATCCAACGTCCACTTTATTGTCCAATAATTTTTGTGCACATGCAGAAGGGATGTCTAATTGAAGATCAATATCATTCATTATTCCCGACTCTTTCAATCCATGTATAAAAGGTTTGGAGTTTAAATAGGAAACAACAGATATTTTGAACTTCGACATATTATTTTTTTGCTTCAAGTGTTGCCAATGTTGCAGCAACAGGTGCTAAAACAGAAGCGATTATGCTTCCAACAAAAGGAATGGCGAAAATGAATGAGAAAACCAATCCATTTCCGATCGCAACTCCTTTGTTTCTTCTAATAAACAACACACTTTCGCGAATGTTTAATTTGTGACGTTCATTGGTGTAATCCATCATAGAAAAGCCATAGAAATAGTAAGACACGATCAATAAGAATAATGAACTGATCCAGCCTGCTACCGGTATCCAAACGATGAAAAAGCACAAAAAGATCAGGCCGAATTCAATGAACATGTTGCGGAGAGCAATGATCACCCCTCTAATTACATCTTTCAAAAACTGAGCGATCTCAAAAGGGAATTTTTTTCCGGTCACAATTTCCTCTGTACGCTCCGATAACAAAGCCATAACAGGCGACATGATGATCAAGGTGATGTATTTGCTAAAGGTAGAATAAATAAAAAAGAACACGATCTTAAGTCCTACCGTTAAAAAAATGTGCAAAGCCCCGGTCAAAAAACTCAACCAGCCCTCCGTTTCCTGAGGTGTGATATAGCTCATGATCAACTGTTCCAGTTCATTTGATAAATAACCGGCCAATGAAAAGCTTCCGAAAAATAGGATCAGGCTAATGATGGCAGGATAAATAAAATAGATCCAAAGACCATTATTGAATACAAAAGACAAGGCTTCGATATAGGTTTTTAGTCCTAATACAAATTGCTCCCATAAATTCAATCGTTTTTCCATGTTGCAAAGTTAAAACTATTTACTTTTGCATTGCCGTGAAAAACAGATTACTTGTTTTATTAGTTGTGTCTATCTCTTCGCTGAGTTTTGCACAAACCTATACGCAAACGATCAGAGGAAAGGTGATTGATGTCGACTCTAAATCTCCGATCTTCGGAGCGAATGTGGTATTGCTGAATAATGATACCTTGATCGGTTCAGTCACCGATGTGGATGGGAAGTTCCGTTTGGAAAAAATTGCCGTAGGTAGAAGAGCTTTAAAAATAACTTCCATGGGATATGAGGATGCGGTATTATCAAATATCATTGTTACATCCGGAAAGGAAGTGGTATTAACTGTTGAGTTGCGTGAAAAAGTATATACCACCGATGTGATCGAGATTGTTGCGGAAACAGACAAGACAAAGGCTAATAACGATCTGGTGACATTAAGCTCCAGAAACTTTCAGGCTGAAGAAACCGGTCGTTATGCAGGTAGTAGAGGCGATCCAAGTAAAATGGTAGCCAACTATGCAGGTGTTTCCAGTGGAAATGATGCGCGTAATGATATTATTGTAAGAGGAAATTCTCCATTAGGAGTTTTGTGGCGTTTGGAAGGAGTGGATATTCCGAACCCCAATCACTTTTCAGCACAAGGTGCTACAGGTGGCCCCATCAGTATGCTAAACAATAATGTGTTGGGTAATTCCGATTTTTTAACGGGTGCTTTTCCTGCCGAATATGGAAATAAAACAGCTGCTGTTTTTGATCTGAAATTACGGAATGGAAACAATGAAAAGCGGGAGTTTACCGGGCAGATCGGGATCAATGGTCTGGAGCTGGGAGCAGAAGGCCCGATCTCAAAAAAGCAAGGCAGTTCGTATTTAGTAAACTATCGTTATTCAACACTTGAAATGTTTAATAAACTAGGAATTCGCTTTGGTGTTTCTGCCAGTCCTGAATATCAGGATGTATCGTATAAAGTGAATGTGCCTACTCAAAAAGCAGGAATATTTCAGTTGTGGGGAATAGGAGGGACAAGTAAATTATCATTATTGGATAGTGAGTTGAAACCCGAAGATTGGAGTTATATTTCTAAAGGCGAAGACTTGGTATTTAAAACTAATATGGGTGCAACAGGTTTTTCTCACATGTATTTTTTTAATCCAAAAATATCAGGAAAGCTTAATTTATCTGTTTCCGGAACTTTGCTCGATGCCTATATTGATACCATTTCTCCGGTTGATAATTCAAAGTTCTTAGACCGAAAGAATAAGTCAACAGAAGCAAATTACATTGCTAATTATACATTAACGGCTAAGATGAATGCAAAGCATTTGTTTAAAGCCGGTGCTACGTATCAACTGATCTATTTTAATGCAGAATCGTATGTGTATTCAACCGATTACAATAAATACATATATGATCTGAATGTAAAGAATTCTACAGCAGGATTGTTGCAAGGCTTTGTGCATTGGCAATTCCGCCCAACGGACAAGATCACGATCAATAGCGGATTGCATTATCAGAATTTTTTACTCAACAATACATCTGCCTTTGAGCCGCGCCTAGGGGCACGTTTTCAATTGAATAAAAAACAAAATTTAAGTATTGCGTATGGCATGCACAGTCAGATGCAGCCTACGATCTATTATTTTTATGAAACATATATTCCTTTTGATAGTAGCTATTTTAGAAGCAATAGGAATTTGGACTTGAGTAAAAGTCAGCATGCCGTGTTAAGTTATGACTACAATTTTGCAAAAGATTTCCGTTTCAAACTGGAGACCTATTATCAGTATCTCTACAATATTCCTGTTCAGAAAAATTGGAATTCCTCCTTCAGCATGATGAATGTTGGGAACGCACTGGAAGGCATTCCATTGGTAGATACCCTCGTGAATGAAGGCAATGGAGAGAATTATGGAGTGGAGTTGACATTAGAAAAATTCTTCAGCAATCATTTTTATTTTTTGACAACGGTATCATTGTATGATTCAAAATATACAGATAAAAAAGGAGTTGTTCGTAATACGAGCTATAATGGAGGTTATGTAGGGAATGCACTTGCCGGATATGAATGGCAGCTTGGAAAAAGTAAGAACAAAGCATTTGCACTGGATCTGAAATATACACATGCGGGTGGAAACCGTTATACACCGATTGATCTGGAATTGTCAAAACTAGCAGGCAAAGCCATTTACATTGATGATCAGGCTTTTTCTAAAAAGCAAAACGATTATTCCCGTTTTGATATAAAAGTGTCGTATAAGACCAATCGTAAGCGAACCTCACAAAGTGTATTTTTTGTAGTGGAGAACATATTCAATACACAAAATATTCTCCGGGAATCGTATAACAAAGACTCGCAAAGTATCCAAAAAGAATATCAATTGGGCTTGTTCTATTACTTTGGATATAGGATCGAGTTTTAGGTGCTGAACCTATATTTTTCTTATCTTCGTGCTTCATTTTTAATATGTAAAACAAATGAGCACCCTAACAAAATTGAATGCCATTTCTCCTGTTGATGGACGTTAC
>JAEUTU010000077.1 GCA_016786925.1 Bacteroidia bacterium | reverse complement strand
CCTTGAGGAACATTATTTTGCATTGCAATCGCTTCTTCAATGGTTTTATATTTCATTACATACAAAATTGGAGCAAATGTTTCTTCCTGAACAATATGAAATTCATTCTTTGCCTCAATAACACATGGTTTCACATAGCATCCGCTTTCGTAACCCTCTCCGCTCAATACTCCACCTTCAACGATGATGTTTCCGCCTTCTGCTTTTGCTTTTTCGATGGCATTCAAATAATCTTGAACAGCACCTTTATCGATCAATGGTCCAACATGGTTTGCTGAATCCAATGGATTTCCGATCTTCAACTGACCGTATGCATTTTTGATCACATCAATTGTTTTGTTATAAACACTTTCGTGGATGATCAATCTGCGTGTAGATGTACAACGTTGGCCAGCTGTTCCAACAGCACCAAATACAGCACCTACTAATACCATGCTTAAGTCGGCATGTTCCGATACAATGATCGCATTGTTTCCTCCTAATTCAAGAATGGTATTTCCAAAACGCTCAGCAACGGTTTTTGATACGTGACGACCAATGCGCGTAGATCCTGTGAAAGATACCAATGGAATACGTTTATCGTTGTTGATCAAGTCGCCCGATTCATTTCCAATTACCAAACAGCTTACTCCTTCAGGAACATTGTTGCGTTTCAATACTTCACCAATAATGTTTTGACAGGCAATGGCGCACATTGGAACTTTTGAACTTGGTTTCCAGATACACACGTCACCACATACCCATGCTAACATAGAGTTCCAGCTCCATACAGCAACAGGAAAGTTAAATGCAGAGATAATGCCGACTACACCAAATGGATGCCATTGCTCGTACATGCGGTGCATTGGACGTTCACTGTGCATAGTTAAACCATATAGCTGACGGGATAGACCAACTGCAAAATCGCAGATGTCGATCATTTCTTGTACTTCACCTAATCCTTCTTGTAAACTTTTCCCCATTTCATAAGAAACAAGTTTCCCCAATGGTTCTTTATACTTACGTAATTCATCCCCCATTTGGCGAACGATCTCTCCACGTTTAGGTGCAGGCATTAAACGCCAAACTTTAAATGCTTCTTCGGCTGTTTTCATAACAGCAGTATAATCTTCAGCGGTGGCTGCATTTACACTTCCGATCAATTGGCCATCTACAGGAGAATAAGAGTCGATCTTTTTCCCTTTGGTCATTGTATGTTTTAAACCGGTGCTAGCACCATAGTTGTTTTCTTTTAATCCTAATTGCTTCAAAACAGATTCTATTCCGAATGCATTTGCTGTTAAGGTTGTTGACATAATATTTTTTATTTATTGGGATTACAAATTTACACAAAATTGCGGATAATGTGTGTGATAAAAGTCCTTGATAGATTGAATTCCTGAAATAAAAAAAGGGAGATCGCTCTCCCTTTTTATTTATGATCTTTTACTTTTTAGTTTCCATTGATCAATTGTAAATATCCTTTTTCTTCATAGTCTTTTCCGTCTGCCCCGGTTGCTTTGATAATGTAGTAATATGCGCCATCAGCAGCCACACTTCCATTGATCTTTCCATCCCATCCTAAAGTAGAAGATGGTGTTCCATTCCATTCGGTTATTTTCTTGCCCCAACGATTAAAGATGGTTCCGCTAATTTCGGTTACACCACTTGTTCTTACAAAGAAGAAATCATTGCTTCCATCACCATTTGGTGTAAATACATTTGGTATAGCTAATAATACTTCATCGAATACATCGATCGTAAATGTTGCCGTATCGGCACAAGCAGGATTATTATTGTAAGCAATCAATGTTACAGTATATTGTCCAACTGTAGGATATACTGTACTTGGATTAGTTAATGTTGATCCTGATCCGTTATCAAAATCCCAGATGTAGTTTGTTGCTCCGCTTGTTGAATTGCTAAATGCTACGTTCAAAGGATATACTCCTGTAGGAGGATTGGCAGTGAAAGAGGCATTTACACCTAAAACTTGATTAACGCTAACCGTTGTAGAAGATGTACAGCCGGTAGCATCAGTAACTGTAACAGTATATGTGCCGGCAGCCAATCCGTTAAATGTCGATGATGATTGGGAAGCTCCACCGTTTAATGAATACGAGTAGGGAGTGTTTCCTCCGGTGATCGCTCCGGTAGTAATTGTACCATCTATGTCGCCACATGTTTCAGGAGTAACAGTAGATGCGGCAATGCTCATTGCATTGGTCACATTTATAGTAACAGTTGCTGTATCTGCACAACCTGTTACGTTTGAAACAATAACGCTGTATGTTGTAGTGGTAGAAGGTGATGCAATCGGATTTGCGATAGCCGGGTTGCTTAAACCGGTTGTTGGTATCCATGCATAATTACCACCACCTGTAGCAGTTAATTGCGTTGAAGCTCCGGCACAAATGTTTGCATTGGTAGTGCTTGCTCCTGCTGTTGGAACAGGATTTACGGATACAGTTACTTGTGCAGTAGCACTACAGAAATTGGATGTAACAGTAACGGTATACGTTGTTGTTGTGGTTGGCGTTGCGATAGGATTTGCAATAGCCGGGTTACTTAATCCTGTAGAAGGCGACCAGCTATAAGTTGTTCCACCTGTTGCATTTAATGTTGTACTTGAACCTAAACAAATACTAGTATTATTTCCTGCATTTGCATTTGGAACAGGATTAACAATTACAGAAACAGTATCCGATGCTGAACAACCGTTCAGATCTGTTCCCGTAACTGTGTATAGTGTAGTTGTTGTTGCTGTAGAAGTTGGATTCGGAATGTTTGGATTGTTCAAGGATGTTGTTGGTGTCCAGGAATAATTCGTTGCACCTGTAGCCGATAAGTTAGCTGTTGAGCCTGCACATATCAATAATGTTGCTCCTGCATTTACAGTTGGCAAGCTATTAACTGTGATTGTAACAGTAGTAGTATCTGCACAACCTGATGTCGCATCATTTCCAATAACGGTGTAAGTTGTTGTTGTGGCCGGTGTAGCAACAGGATTAGCGGATGTGGCATTTGATAAAGAACTGGCCGGTGTCCATACATAACTAGTAGCGCCAGATACGCTTAAGTTACTGCTGTTCCCTGCACAGATCGTTGTAGCACTTGCTGTAGTTGCAATCGTGAGTCCGTTCAAACTTACATTCACTGAATCGGTTGAGCTACAACCATTTGAATCGGTTCCCACAACTGTATAGGTTGTTGCTACACTTGGTGTTGCTGTAGGATTTTGAATGGTACTATTTGATAAACTCGCAGCCGGTGACCACACATAATTTTGTGCGCCAATTACATTTAAATTAGCACTGCCACCAGGACAAATACTGATATCATTTCCTGCATCTACGGTAGGAAGTTGATTTACAGTAACCGTTACAAGATCAGTAGAAGAACATCCTGCTGCGCTTGAAACAGTAACAGTATAGGTAGTTGTAATTGTAGGATTAGCAGTAGGATTAGCTACTGTTGGACTGCTAAGTGCAGTAGAAGGCAACCAGCTGTAAGTATTGCCCCCTGAGGCATTCAGAACAGTGCTTCCTCCAATACAATATGATGTGTTACTACCCGCATCCGCTACCGGAATTGAATTGACAATAACAGTAACTGTATCCGTTGTGATACATCCGGTATTGCTATCGTCAATTGTTACGGTATAAGTAGTTGTTGATGTAGGGTTGGCTGTAGGGTTGGCGATATTGGTAGCACTTAATGTTGAAGAAGCAACCCAGGTGTAAGTTGTTCCGCCTGTCGCATTCAATGTGGTACTTGTTCCATCACATATAGCGGCCGTTGGACCGGCATCTGCATTGCCATTAGAGATAAATACTGTAGCGGTATCCGTTGCAGTACAACCAATACCATCTGTAATGGTTAGTGAATAAGTTGTAGTAGCGTTAGGCGTTGCTGTAGGTGTAGATATTGTTGCATTATCCAAAGATGCAGAAGGTGACCATGCAAACGTCCCTGCGCCATTACCGCTTAATTGAATATTGTCACCTAAACAGATCGCTGCTCCAAATCCTGCATCCACAAATGGGGCAGGGTTAACAGCAATTGTAACGGTATCAATGCCACTACAGCCCAATGCATCCGTAATATTTACCGTATAGGTAGTAGTAGTAGTTGGACTAGCCACAGGATTCGGAATGGTAGGATTACTCAAACCTGTGGCCGGTGACCAAGTATAAGTTATGCCACCTGGTGCAAATGCATTCAATGTTGTTGATGTGTTTTCGCAGATAGCAGTATATGGTCCAGCATCAACAGCTAAAGAGCTGGAGAAGACAACAACAGTGTCAGTATTGTTTACACCGCTTCCTGTAGGATTGCAGCCGTTTGGTCCCACAACTTCAGCATAGTAATATTGTGGTGATGTTACTGGAGTAACAGTTATGGATGGTCCAGTACCTATCAATGTGTTTGCCGGTAGAATGTACCAATTGATAGTATAGGTTGCGGTGCCATTTGGTGTGAATCTTGTGCCTTCATTACTAGCTGTCCATTGTGTATTATTTCTTCCCGGAACAACAACTGCGAAAGTTCCTGTAGTATTTTGTAGACCATGAGTAGCTCTTCCACCAACCCACCCGGCACAAACAGACTTGTTAGCGATATGGGTTTCAATAATATTAGTCGTTTCGTAAATAATGATCTGGCTTGAATATAATTGTCCAGTACAAGAGAACATAGGCACATTGTTCCATGAAACAACAAACCTTCTGAAGGGTGCAGTACCATATGTTGCATACATTACTGTTCCCCCGGCTCCGGGGTTAATGTCCTGAAATGGCCCCAAAATAGCGTTTACAGGGAAGTTAGTTGCTGTTGGAATTGCTTGTGGGGTGTAAGTATTTGATTGCCCTGCACTAAAACTTAACCAATTGTTTGATCCAATATTTGCAACAGTATACTGGTTGCCGAAATAACAAAAGGTAAAGCCGATTGGAATAACCAACCCTGTTTGACTATCATCAGTAAGCGAAACCGGTGTTCCGGCATTAAGCGGGTCAGTAGAAAAAGGGATGCTGCTGATCGCATAATCAGTAGTAGGTAAACTCCCCGGTGCTCCAGGGCTACCTGCAGGAATAACGGTTGCTGTTAAGTTTGCTGATCCACCCCCACAAACGGTTGAAACCTCAGGTTCAGCATCGATTGCTTGTGCTTGTATTGTGTATGTAGAAATGCTAAATGCAAATAGTAGTAATAATTTCTTCATCTGTCGTCTTGTTTTTCGAAAATATTCAGCGCAAAAATACGATATTATTGATTATCTCGTAAGTTTTATGCTGCCTTTCTTTTCAATTTTTTTTCCGTCAATTCCTTCTGCATCAATGATATAGTAATAAGTGCCTTCTTTTACTTTTTCTCCTTTTTTATTTCTGCCATCCCATTTGATTTCCACGCCTTTGTAGCTATACACAATTGTGCCATTCCCTTCTAGAATAGTTGCGTTCATATTTTTAATGTTTTCGCTATTGATGATAAAGTAATCGCGATCACCATCATCGTTAGGTGTAAATGAACTTGCGATGTCTGATAAAGAAGAGTTGCCATACACTTCAATCTTAATGCTATCACTTTTTGTTTTACCATCCACACTTGTCGAAGTAAGAACAACTGTATAAATGCCGGGGGTATCGTATACATGGACAGGATTTGCCATATTTTTAGCCGTTTTGCCATCACCAAAATCCCATTTATTGATCTTTCCTGATCCTTTGTTGGAAAGATTGACAATTAAAGGAACAGCACCGCCAATGGCTGTTGAGTTGATGGATGCGATCTTCTCAGATTCAATTTCTGCGATCACATTTTTCAGATCATTTTTTGATTTATGATTTGCAACAATTTCAGTTGAGTTATTTGTGTTTCCTTTGATCTCTATTGTTTTATTATTTACAGCTGATTCAGGTGTGTTTGTCTCTTTTTTGGAATCTGCTGCGGTCTCTTGAGCGCCTGAAATGGTAGTGTTTTCATCTTTAACAGCAGGTAAATTCGCAGTTTGTGATGTCGCTGGAGCATTCACCTCTTTTTTGGCTCCCGTACCGGTCCAGTTCATGATCATGATTGTGCCAACAACCGTAGCTGCCGATGAAACAACAGCAATAATGGTGTTGGTTCCAATTTTATTAATCAGCGTTTTAATGATAACTCCAATTCCAGCTCCTTTTAGAGCTGCCTGAATATTATCCCAGGTTTTAGGCTTTACATCCGCTTCAAAATTTTCGAAAGAATCCTTGAAAAGATCCTCTATATTGTCGTTTTTCTTCATGTTCATTCTCTGTCGATTGGTATTAACTTTTGTAAATAAGCTTTTGCCCTTGAATATTGCGATTTAGAGGTTCCTTCCGAAATACCCAGCATATCACCTATTTCTTTGTGTGAGTAGCCTTCAATGGCATAAAGGTTAAATACCGTTTTAAACCCTGTTGGGAGCGTTTGTATTATTTTTAATAAGTCTTTAGCTGCAAAGCTCTCATTGATATGATTAGTTGAGGGGAGCATAAACTCAACACTTTCCAGCTCTATGTTTTGTTTTAGTTTTTTATTTTTTCTAATATTCGTAAGTGCTGTATTTACCATGATCTTTCTTATCCAACCTTCCAGCGACCCGGTTCCTTTAAAAGATTCTATGTTTTGAAAAACACTTACAAATCCATTTTGTAGAACATCTTCTGCTTCTTCATGGTTGTCAGCATATCGCAAACAAACCCCCATCATTTTGCGCGCAAATTTTTCGTACAAATGCTTTTGAGCAATCGCATTTTTTTGAATACAGCCTTGTACTATTTGCTCATCTGTCATAGTTTGTTCCTGATAGGGTAGATGCAAAGTTGCAATATTTGGTTGCACTGTAAAAGTTTTTTTTAGATTTTATTAACAAAGGCTTTTATATGCCACAAAACAGTAGCACATTTGGGCTATGGCTAAAAAATTCAGTAGAAAAAAGCAAGGTGTAAAGAAAAGTTATCTTTTTGAGGAGATCTTAAAAGTATTAGCTGCCAATCCAAATAAATCACTTAATTATAAGCAGATAGCTGCTGATCTAAATATTACCGACCATTCACAGCGTTTATTGATCAATGCTATATTGGACGAATTGAAGGCCAATGATGCTGTATCAGAGCCTGAGCGGGGGAAATTCAAGATCAAAACGATCGAAAAACACGTTTCAGGCATTGTAGATATGACAAGTTCGGGAACGGCCTATGTAGTATCGGAAGAAACAGAGCATGATACATTCATTCCGCAACGGAAAACCCTGAATGCTTTGCATGGCGACCTGGTAAAAGTGCGTTTGATCCCAAGAAGAAGTGGGAAACAAGAGGGGGAGATCATTGAAATCCTGGAAAGGGCAAAGACCGAATTTGTAGGTACAATCCAAGTTTCGCCTCGTTTTGCCTTCCTTGTTCCGAGCAACAATAGGATACATGTGGATATTTATATTCCGCTCGAAAAATTAAATGGTGCCAAAGATGGTCAGAAAGCCATTGCACGTATTGTGGAATGGGGGAAGAATAGCGTGAATCCTATCGGTGAAATTATTGAAGTGCTTGGGAATGTTGGCGAAAATAACACTGAAATGCACGCCATCCTTGCCGAATACGGATTACCCTACCATTTCCCAAAAGATGTTGAAAAGGCAGCCGACCTGATCCCGATCCAGATAACCGAGCAGGAAATAGCTAAAAGAAAGGATTTTAGAGGGATCACCACATTTACGATCGATCCGGTGGATGCGAAAGATTTTGATGATGCATTATCCATTCAAAAATTAGATAACGGAAATTGGCAAATCGGAGTACACATTGCAGATGTCAGTCATTATGTAAAACCCGGCTCCATGATCGATAAAGAAGGCTTTTCGCGGGCAACTTCTGTTTATCTGGTAGATAGAGTAGTGCCAATGTTGCCGGAGATCTTATCGAATAATGTTTGTTCTCTTCGTCCGAATGAAGAGAAATTATGTTTCTCGGCTGTATTTGAAATGACAGATAATGCAGAGGTGGTAGATGAATGGTTTGGCAGAACGATCATTCTTTCTGATAGACGGTTTACTTACGAAGAAGCACAGCAGACGATCGAAACAGGAGAAGGTGAGTTTAAGGATGAGATCTTAACCTTGAATCGCCTGGCAAAGATCCTTAGAGCAAACCGCTTCAAAAAAGGAAGTATTGCTTTTGATAAAATGGAAGTGAAGTTTCATCTCGATGAAGCGGGAAATCCAACAGGTGTGTTCTTTAAGATCGCCAAAGATTCCAATCAGCTGATAGAGGATTTTATGTTGTTGGCGAACAGAAAAGTAGCTGAATTTGTAGGAAAACGTTCGGCTGAGCGTAAAAAGGAGAAAGAAAATCAGCGAGCATTTGTTTATCGTGTGCATGATAAACCTAACCCCGACAAATTGGAAGAGTTTGCTCAATTCGTTTCAAAATTCGGATATAAACTTAATACCAAAAACGAAAAGGCTGTTGCCGATTCTATGAATAATCTTTTGAAGGAAGTGAATCAAAAGAAAGAATCAGGAATGATCGAAATGCTAGCAATACGAACCATGGCAAAAGCCATCTATACAACCAAAAATATTGGTCATTATGGATTAGGGTTTGAATATTATACGCATTTTACATCTCCTATCAGGCGTTATCCGGATGTGATGGTACATCGTTTACTTCAACATTATCTGGATGGTGGTAAAAGTCCTGACATTGAAAAATTAGAGGAGCAATGTAAACACTCTTCAGATATGGAAAAGTTGGCTGCAGAGGCAGAAAGAGCGTCTATTAAATACAAGCAGGTACAGTTTTTACAAGATAAAATAGGCGAAGAGTTTGATGGAATTATTTCCGGTGTTACGGAATGGGGAATTTTTGTGGAATTAAATGAGAACCATTGTGAAGGAATGGTTCGTCTGCGAGATCTTCATGATGATAATTATTATTTTGATGAGGATAATTATTGCTTAAGAGGAAAGAAATATGGAAAGGTGTTAACCTTAGGAGATCAGGTTCGAATTTCAGTGAAAAGAGCAGATCTGGTGAAAAAGCAGTTGGATTTTGCTTTAGTTGAACTAGGTGAAAAGCAGGAGCGTAATGTCAAACAACACAGCGATAGAAAGAATAACTTCAAAGATAAAATGAAGGGCAAAGATCGCCCATCTCAAGAAACAAAAGATCAGTCAACAAATAATGCTAAGGAAGAGCCGTCTAAAAAATCGAATGGCAATACTTTTTTTGATGAATGGGGTTTTGAAGTATGATCTTCATGACATCAGTCAGTAATACTTGTATTTCTATTAATTTTTGCTACTTTCGTTATGAAGGATCAAGCAAGAATGATATCTCTAAATTACAATGCAAAAGAACATAAATGGAACTCAGCATGGAGCTCTGTTTTTGTTGTTTCTTGTTGTTTCTTCCTTTTGTTTTCATTTTCCGGTTTTGCTCAGGCTCCCGGAATGTTAGAATTCTCGGGGAAAGCTGTTAAAGACGGGAAGGCACTTTCGGGGGCTACTGTAACGGTTTACCGCAATGGAACCTTTCAGCAGGAACAGCTAAAGACTGGTAAAAATGGAAAGTTCAGGCTTTATCTTGTTTTTGGAGTGGATTATAAGATCACCTTTTCTGCACCGGGTTGTGTAGATATGTATTTACTGGTATATACCAGCAAACTTTCAAAAGACCGCTCCGATCTATTTCCTCTTTATCAAGCAGAGATCCCATTTTTTGATGTAAACACAACAGCTGTTAGAACATCTAAATTTAAAAATCCATTTACCAAAATTGTTTTTGATGGGAAAAAAGCATTTAAGGATGACGATGCTTATTTGGCTGATTTTACAAAGGATCTGATCATTTCTGTTGCGGAACAGGCACAAATTGCTGCTCAAAAAGAAGAAAAAGAAAAACAGGAGAAGGAAAAATTAGAAGCCGAATTGAAAGCTAAAAAGGAGGCAGAAGAAAAAGCGAAGAATGATCTGGAAGCAAAATTGTTGGCTGAACAAAAGGCAAAAGAAGATGCTTTGTTGAAAGCTGCAGAATTAGCGCGTTTAAAACAAGAGGCTGAAAATCAGAAATTGATGGAGAATGAAAGTATGGAAACCGAAGCCATTCGTTTACAACGTGAAAAAGAAGCAAAAGCATTGTTGGCAAAAAAGAACAAAGAGATCAAAACCAATTTTGAAAATGATCTGCTAAAAATGGTTGCAGAAAATGAACGTGTATCCAAACAAAAAGATTTTGCAAGTAAAAAGCTGGAGGCAAGAGCAAATACGGTCATTGAGCAGATGCGAAGAGAAAACGATCTAAAAGGGAAAGCTGATAAATTAAAAGAAGAGCAAAAGCTCAAAAAACAGCAACTACTTTCCAATAAACAATACAAAAATGTGCAATTGCGCAAGCTAGTTGAAGCGGCTGCTTTTGCAGAACGATCAGTTCGCATTGGCAATCAAAAGACATTGCCGGATGTGAAAGATTATGTTCAAAAGCCCAATCCGGATGTAATGGTGACAGTAGAAGATGGGTTCATTAAAACGGTTAGAACAACAGTTGTCCGTCAAGGGAAAAAAATAGATACATATCGAAAGGAAACGTATTTCTATGGTAAAGTATATTGCTACAAAAATGACAATGAAATTAATGAACCACAATATAATGTTGAGGTTGCCTTCTATTTATCTTATATGAATAAATAAAAATATTTAAATGAAAAACCGTACTATTCATTTCTTGTTGATACTGCTCCTTTTCTCTTTTAGCAGTTATTCGCAAACTACCAGCTTCATTTATTATGGAGTGGAACAAGGTTTGTCACAATCACAAGTTCAAAGTATTGCACAGGATAACGATGGCAATCTTTGGGTGGCTACATTATCCGGTCTTACTAAATACAATGGAAAGGAGTTTCAATCTTATTCCCGGAAAGATTCATTAGCTGAAGATTGGATCACGACCTTATATAAAGATAATAAAGGGAACATTTGGATGGGACATTGGGCTGGAGGTGTTTCGATGTATGATTTTAAAACAAAGAAATTTAAAAATTTAGAATTAGAAGAATATACCCGGTTTAAAACAGTTACGGGTATTATTCAAGATGAAAAGAACCGTTTTTGGATCTCTACGGAAGGAGCCGGAATTTTTGTGTATGATCAAGTAAACAAAAAAATGATCTCTATTACCAGTAAGGATGGTTTAAGCAGCGACAATGTATACGATATGTGTCTGGATCAAAAGCAAAATATCTGGATAGCAACAGATATAGGGATCACCATATTTGATTCAAAGACAGAATTAGCGACCGGAAAATCTTTTTCTTTTTTAAATACTGGAAATGGATTGCATAGTAACCGGATCACTAGTTTGGCGCTTGTGAATTACAATGAAGTGTGGGTAGGAAGTGCTGATGCAGGTGTAATGGTGCTAAAAGTAAAAGATGATTTTAGCACCAAACAACCCAATAAAGCAGTTGAAAGTGCCGGTCAGCGCCTGGAAATAAAAGATGGTTTAGGCTCCAATTTCATTAATCAGATCATTGAAGATAATGCACATAACATTTGGATCGGAACAACAGGTGGTGGTGTTACAAAATGCAATCCTTATCCATCCAAAGACAGAACAGAGGCATTGACAAAAGCCTTGATCTATAACTATACAACTAAGCAGGGCTTGAATTATTTTAATGCAAATGCTTTGTTTCAAGACAGAGAAGGAAGTATTTGGATAGGAACAGACATTGGTTTAAATCAGTACCGTGGTGAAAGGTTTCAGTTATACGATGAATCGGATGGTTTGATCAATAATTTGGTTTGGACAACCTTGTGTGATCGTGAAGGAAATATTTGGTTGGGCACAAATGAAGGTCTTTCGAAGATCTCCTTTACCTATTCGCCTATCAATAAAAAACAATCGAGCAGTATAAAAAATTTTACTACTCAAAATGGATTAAGCAGTAACGTTATTTTATCATCGTTTGAAGATAAAACAGGAAGCTTATGGTTTGGTACAGGTTTCGGGGGTGTTTGCAAGATGGATCCTAAAACAAATAAGGTGACTGTGTATAACAAATCAAATGGCTTGGCAGGAGACGTTGTATTTGCTATCAGTGAAGATAACAATGGAAATATCTGGTTTGGCACAAAAGAAGGGGTGTCAAAATTTAATGTCGAAAAAAATGAATTTAGAAACTTTACAATTGCTGATGGACTGGGTGGGAATAATGTGTATAGAATTTTCAAAGACAGCAAAGGAAATTTATGGTTTGGCGCCTTAGGAGGTGCATTGTCGATGTTTGATGGATCGGCTTTTAAAACATTTGGAGAACCGGATGGGATCAATCACCGTTTCATATTATGTATCAATGAAGATAAAGATCACAACATCTGGTTGGGTGCTTATGGCGGTGGTTTGTATAAATACGATGGAAAGAAGTTTGCAAATTATACTGTAAAAGAAGGCTTAACAAGTGATTCACCTTATTCGATCATTGTTGATCATTCCGGTCAAATATGGATCAGCAACAGCAGAGGTGTCGATCGTTTTGATATTGAATCAAATCGTTTTATCCATTATGGTAAATCAGAAGGGTTTTTAGGTGTCGAGACAAATCCGAATGCAGTTTGCATTGATAAAGACGGAAATCTCTGGTATGGAACAATTATGGGTGCAGTGAAATACAATCCTAAAGAAGATAAACGCAATACAGTGGAGCCTCAAACATTCATTACCGGCATAAGGCTTTTTATGAAAGATGTTCCTTTTCCTGATGATGCACGTTTTTCATACAATCAGAATCACATTACATTTAAGTTTATTGGAATTAGTCTGGCGAACCCTGAAAATGTTCAGTATCAGTATAAACTCGAAGGTTTTGATAATGAATGGTCGCCCGGCTATACTACATTAAATGAAGCTGTTTATTCTAATCTTCCTCCCGGCTCTTATACATTTATGGTTCGTGCATGCAATAGTAATGGGACATGTAATGTTCAACCTGTGATGTACAAATTTTATATTGCTCCTCCTTTCTGGCAAACCTTGTTGTTTTATATTTTGGTTGGAGCATTTGTGGTCTTCGGCCTATTTATTTTCGATAAAATAAGAACGAAAAAGCTTGTGGATGCTAAAAGGATATTAGAAGAAAAAGTGGCGGAACGAACCGAAGAGCTGGCGATCAGAAATGCTGAATTAGCAGAAAAGAATAAAGATATAACAGACAGTATCCTTTACGCAAAACGGATACAGGATTCTATTCTGCCAGGCATTGATCGTGTGCAAGGATATCTGACCAATTCATTCGTGTTCTTTAAACCTAAGGATATTGTTAGTGGCGATTTTTATTGGGTAGATAGAAAAGGCGATGATGTTTTCTTTGCAGCGATCGATTGTACGGGACATGGAGTGCCCGGTGCGCTGATGAGTATGGTGGGACATGACATCTTGAGTCAGGCGATGAAAGATTATAAATTCCTTACACCGGCCCGTTTATTAGATATTCTGAATAAAGGATTAAGCGAAAGGTTAAATCAATCAACGGATGACATTCGTTTGAGAGATGGGATGGATGTGTCCATGTGTATGCTCAATTATAAAACCATGGAGCTTCAATATGCAGGAGCTTACAATCCATTGTTTATAGTAAGAGGAAAAGAATTGCTCGAATATAAAGGCGATACATTGGCAATAGGATCATACTCTGATACTAACAAAGAACAATTCAACAATCAAACGATCCAATTGGAAAAGAACGATGTGATCTATTTGTTTACCGATGGTTATACCGATCAGTTTGGCGGACCGGAAGGGAAAAAATTTAAGATCAATCAATTCAAATCGATGCTAGTTAGCATGCACGATATTCCTATGGACGAGCAACATGAATTACTTGAAAAATCAATAGAGGAATGGCGTGGTGTACTTCAGCAGGTAGATGACATCCTCGTAATAGGAGTGAAGATCTAATTCTACTTTGGTTTAACCGGATTAATGATCGAATTAAATTTTGTAGCAATATAACCTGCTATAGGAGTAAAGGTTAAAGCAACGATCTTCTTTGGATTGTTTTCTTTTGAACTGAATCTGGATGTTGCAGCTCCTGCAGTGATCAGTTTAGAATCTTTATCAATGATCGTGTAATGAACGGTTACTTCTCTCTGGTAGCTATCGGTCGCTAAGTCGTACGATTCAGGAACCGCTTTAATGTCCAACTCATTAATAAAAACAAAATATTCTGATTTGTATTTTTTATTCAAGTAGGGGATCACTTCGTTGTTCTTCGTTTTGATGCTGGTGAATTTTTTATCATCGCTGATCTCTACCACTAACTGTCCGTTTTTGATCCCGCTTTCTTTTTTGTTTGCAACGGTAGGCGCTGTTGGTTTATCAATAAGATCAAAAGAGATGCCTGTTGATTGATAAATGTATGCCAGGTCTTTCGCTGTTTTGGCAGAGTCGGTATAGAAAGATACAACCGGGGCGGAGATGCTTTGTAATTTCAACTTTAATTGATTCTCTATCTGATGACGAAAGTATTCACGGATCTCTCTGAATTCCCATTTTGTTTGTTGATTGATCTTTTGATCGATCTCACTCATATACATCATCGGATCGAAAGGAATGATCATGATCTTTCCACTGATCTCTTTTTTATCGCTAGTGGTAGTGCGAGTTCCTTCTTGAGAAAA
>JAEUTU010000132.1 GCA_016786925.1 Bacteroidia bacterium | reverse complement strand
AAGCACTATTCTTGGTAGTGCTTTTAACATCATCTACAATTGCATTGAATGTAATTGGTGTTAATGTAATTAGTGAAGCACATGCAGCTGTCTCAGAAGAGCAAGTCTATCAATATCTAACTGATAGGGGATATCAAGTGTTGTCAATTAGAAGAGGCTCAACGCAGCGAGTGATGAGCACTTGGTATGCAGATACTATAAAAAATGGAATTCGTTATACAACTACCGTTTACTGTAATGAAAATGAGATTATAGGACATGGTGATATGCCTTTTTAATTATATGAATTATGTTTTTATATATAGCATGCATTTGAATATTCAATCTGGAACTAAATAAATCTTTAGCTATGAAACAATTAAATTCGAAGTACGACTCAGTAATGATTATTGATGATGATGAAATAGAAACTTTTATTGATGAACGGTTGATTAAAGGGTATAATTTTGCAAAAAACGTTTATGTTTATAATTCTCCGAAAAATGCATTAGATAAACTGAAGAATTTATCATTTGGTAATAGCATTATCCCTGACGAGAAGATTCCTAAGTATTTATTTATTGATCTAAATATCCCCATTTCGGATGGTTTAGATTTTTGGGAAGAATACGAAAGCCTACCTGAAAGTTTAAAAAATGAGATTGAAATTATAATGCTTACATCTGCATTAAAACCAAATGATTTTGGAAAATGGAAGAGATTTGACCGAATTAATAAATACGTTCAAAAGCCATTATCAGAGAAAATTCTTCTGCAATTATGATTATGTTTTCTGTTTTTTCTTTTTAGCAGCAGGGAAAAGGATATTGTTTAAAATTAGTCTATAACCCGGAGAGCTTGGATGTAGATTAAGATCGGTAGGAGGATCTTCAACTCTGTGTTCATAATCTTCGGGGTCATGGCCCCCATAAAATGTAAATGTTCCTTTTCCGTATTCGCCATGAATGTAACGAGCTTCGTTTGCTGCTTTATTCTCACCCATGATCAATACATTTGGCTTAATAAATGATTTGTCGAATGCTACTGTTTGTCCCCAAAAGCCTTTAATGATCTGTTCATGATTTTGACATAACATGGTAGGTACCACATCCCATTTTGCTGAAAAATCGAAGAGTGTAAATAAATCATTTTCTCGACTTACTCCATGCTTTTGTTTGCGTGTACCATATGTATCGATGTTGGATTTTGCATATTCATTTGGATTTGTGCTAAGAGTAAAATTTGTAAATGCAAATGTTTTACTAAAATCCAATTTTTGATTGTAGTTGGGAGTAGTTCCATCTCCATCGAACATGCTTTCGCAGATATCCAATCCCTCTGCAGCAAGAGCAATATCATAGCTATCAGGAGCTGAGCACATTGAAAATAAAAAGCCTCCACCAGCCGTAAAATCTCTGATCTTTTTAGCTACAGCTAATTTCATTTCAGAAACTTTTTTAAAACCAAGAGCTGCAGCACTTGCCTCTAATGTTTTTTCTTGTTCCTGATACCATGCTGCATTTCTGTATCCATACCAGAATTTTCCGTATTGACCGGTAAAGTCTTCATGGTGAAGATGCAGCCAATCATAAAGGTTCAATTTTTCATGGATGATCTCTTCGTCATAAACAACATCATAAGGAATTTCAGCATAGGTTAAAACAAGTGTCACCGCATCATCCCATGGTTGTTTCATTTTAGGAGAGTAAACTGCTACTTTGGGTGCTTTTTCCAATTTCACATCCTCCATATTCACTTCCGGATCAGCAATTTCACTGAGGATAGAAGAAGCTTTTGAATCGGCAATCGTTTCGAAGGAAACACCACGGATGTTGCATTCATTTTCAATTTCTTTAGCTCCTTTTACCATGAAGCTACCACCTCTATAATTTAATAGCCAATGAACTTCTACATCTTGTTTTAAGATCCAATAAGCAATTCCATAGGCTTTTAAATGATTCTTCTGCTCTTGATCCATGGGGATCAGAATATGAGCAGCATAACTTCCGGTAGAAGTTATAAAAATCAACAAAAGAAAAAATATTTTTTTCATTCTTAGAAAGGATCTTCTTCAACATCCCATTTTTTGGATTGTTGAATAAACGTATTTTGACTAAAATCTTCATTCGGCATCATGCCGGCACTTGATGATGATCCATAGTCAACATTATTATCTAATACATCTAAGTCAGCAAATTTTGTGTACTGACCGATATAGCGAACTTTTACAGAGTCAACCGGACCATTACGGTGTTTTGCAACAATTAATTCACCTACGCCTACTGTTGGAGCACCATTTTCATCTTCTGTGATACCGTAGTATTCAGGACGATGAATGAACATCACCATATCAGCATCCTGTTCAATAGCACCGGATTCACGCAAATCGGATAATTGTGGTTTTTTATCGCCACCGCGGGTTTCAACCGCACGACTTAGCTGAGAGAGGGCAATCACCGGCACATTTAATTCTTTTGCCAATCCTTTTAATGAACGGGAAATGGTTGAGATCTCCTGCTCACGGTTTCCTCGTCCTTCACCTCCTGCAGTCATCAATTGAAGATAATCGATAATGATCAATTCAATGTTATGTTGTTCTTT